>JAYSZC010000311.1:0-4693 GCA_043738235.1 Lewinellaceae bacterium
CCCCGACGCTATAGTGCTGCGAAGGTGCAAGCGCCTGGCCAAGGGTATTACTCTTTACCCTCAACCTCCCGAAAGTTCTAAAACTTCCGGGAAGTTTGACACTGATCGGTCCTGAGACGGCGACCACAATAAGCCTATTGCTTTTCTACTTTTATCAAAGCGACCTTTTCTCCCGGCACCCCCAAAAAATACACCCCTTTCTCCAAACCCGAAAAGTCCTGTTTTTCGATATGTTTTCCTGAAAAAACGATCTGTCCCAGCGCATTCACCAATTCAAACATTTCCTCCCCGGAAGCAGGTGATACGTACAAATGCGATTGAAAAGGATTCGGATACGCCGACAAAACGTTCGGGTTTTTCGCAACATCATCTGTGCCGACGGCGGCATTGCAGAACGAGCCGCTGCCCAGCAAAGTTGTCATTTCAGTACATAAATAGACGTAATTGATCCGTTCCGTGTCGTTCAGAGCGCCATTCAGCAGGTTGTTCAATTCATTCGGGTCAGCGGCTAAGTGGTAAAATTCCTGGTGGCCGTCGTCGAAATGCAGGAGTTTGTATGCGGCGTTGCGCATGGTTTTGCCATCGTCCGCACTCGGAGTGTTATTGAAAATTTCGGTAAAAGCCCAGGGGCGGACTTCCGTGCTTTCGTCTTTTAGGATGGGTAATATGCTATGGCTGTCGACGGGTTTATCGACGGGAATTTGAGCCGGCCAGCCTGTGTAGCCGAACAATTCCAGAATGGTGGCGAACAGGTCGGCGGTATTCACCAGCGCATCGCTCACGCGGCCGGGATGAACCACCGAAGGCCCGGCAATGACAAACGGCACATGCACCCCGTATAGGTAAATAGTGCCTTTGGCTTTGTCGGTGTCGGCGATTTGCGCCGTTTGCATGGTGTTGCCGTTGTCGCCGATAAAAATGATGTCTGTGTTGTCCAGCCGGCCGTGTGCTTCCAGCGAATCGAACAAGCGCCCCAGTTCGTGATCCAGCGCTTCCAAAGAGGCTTTGAAATAGGATTTGGGATTCATATTGATGTCCATTTGTGTGCCGCTCAAGTTGGTGTAGGAATGCAATCCGGCAGGCGGCAAATGAAAAGGCGTGTGTGGAGCGTTTACCGCCAGCCATAGAAAAAACGGTTTGTCGGGTTGCGCAGCCGTCCAGGTAATGGCATCGTTGATGGTTTCCGTGGTGGCGTAGGTGGTCACATTTGCCGAAACGCCGTTGGTCACTTTCGTCCAGTTGTAATAGCTGTTTATCTGGCCGATGAAATTACCCGAAAAAAGGTCGTAACCCATGGTATTCGGGTTGCTCAGGTTGCTCACAGGCATGGCCTGGTGCAAATGCCATTTTCCGATATTGGCCGTGGCGATACCGTCGGGTTGGTATATATCCAGCAGCCGGGGAATCGTTAACTCGTTGATATTCAAAACCCCTGAACCGCCAGTGCCGCCCACGACTGCGCCTACGCCGGTGCGAAAACTGTATCGTCCGGTCAGCATACCGGCCCGGGTGGCGGAGCAAACGGGATTGGACATGCCATTGGTAAACCGCACGCCTTTGTCGAGGAGTTTTCGGATATTCGGCACGGCAGCGGTATCCTGGTGGTCTTCATAAAAACCGAGGTAATCCGTGCCGAGATCGTCGGCGATGATGAGCAGTACATTGTGTTGAGCACGGGATGTGACAGCCATCACTAAAGACAAAAAAAGTATCAGGTAATTTTTCATTGGATACATTGTTTTTTATTCCACCACAATCTCGTCTGCAAAAATCCAGCAGGGATAACCCGCGCCTTTGTGCCAGGCCGGACATTGGCCGAGCGAGACGCCGACGACCCGCACATAACGCGCTTTTGTGCCGGAAAGCGACACCTGAAAATCGTTTTGTAAAACTCCTTTTTCTGTTTGTGGAATATTGCACACAACTTCTCCGGCGGGGCGAAAATGTTCGCCATCATCTGATATTTCAAACTGCACTTTGGTCGGGAAAAATATCCAGGCATTTTCATCTTGCAGGAAACGCACCAATAAACGATTGATTTTCTGCTTTTTACCCAGGTCAATCACTACATCCAGCGGCACGCCCTCGAATCCCTGCCAGCCGCCGGTACGAAAATCGTTGCCGCCCCGGATGCCGTCGATCAGGCATTCATCGCCGCCGCCGGTGTACTGCGGGCTGTAGGGAGTATTGTAGCGAAATACGCGCCGTTTATCCGGTATTTTATGAAAAACGGCTTGTTGAATAGGACTGGCGGCGCCGTTTTTAACGGACTGAAATACAATGGTTGCGGATTCTTTTAATTCAAACGGCTTCTTGTAGGGATTGTCTTCCATAGGCAGCACTTGATCTCCCACGGAGTAAAAAATCGTTGCTTCCGGATCTATGCTGCTCAGAGCAATGACTTGCCGGTTCCGGAAAGTGCGCTCGCCCTGCGCCACAAAAGGCGCAGGTGTTATCCGGTCTTCCGCAATGAAAGAGACAGGCCGATCATTCAAAGCAGCGCCCCAATCGGAGGCTTGATTGCTCATATTAAAAGTAAGCCGGCCGCCATTCGTCAGATCGGCATGCGTAAACCAGGTTTTAGGGTAGTCATTCCCGTTCAGTACGGCGCTTTTGATAAAACGTTTTTGCGCGGACACACCCGGCGCCTGCACAACAAAGGAGCGGCCGTTGTCTAAGTGCAGGGTTACTTTTTCAAAAAGTGGTGTGCCGATGATATACCCATCACTGCCGGGCAGCACCGGGTAAAAACCCATAGCCGACAGCACATACCAGGCCGACATCTGGCCGCAATCCTCGTTGCCGCTGAGTCCGTCCGGTCGGTTGGCGTATTGCTCATCCATGATTTGCCGGATGCGCTGCTGCGTTTTCCAGGGCTTGCCAACGTAGTTGTAGAGGTAGCCGATGTGGTGGCTGGGTTCGTTGCCATGCACGTACTGGCCTATGAGTCCGGTAATATCCGCCTGGTTGCGGCCGGTGGTTTTGGAAGTAGTAGCAAACAGGCTATCTAATTGATTTTCAAACTGTTCCGGGCCACCCATCAACCCGATGAGTCCGCTCATATCCTGTTGGGCGGAAAAACGGTACTGCCAGGCGTTGGCCTCCGTGTAATTAAAATTGACTTCGTAGGGGTCGAAAGGTGCGTACCAGCCCGCATTCTTTTTAGCCCGGAAGAAGTGGGTGGAAGGATCGAACAGGTTTTGATACTGCTGTGCCCGGCGGATAGCGGTTTGGTAAAGATCGGTTTTCCCCGCAGCTTTGGCCAATTGCGCTATACACCAGTCGTCGTAAGCGTATTCCAGCGTTTTGGACACGGATTCGGGTGACTGAAAAGACTGGATATAACCGAAACGGCGGTAGGCTTCCAGGTCGGGCCGGTTTTGCTGCATGGTTTTTTCCATGGCTTCCAGAGCCGGCGACAGATCAAAATCGCGGATGCCTTTGGCGTATGCGTCGGCAATGACCGGAATGGAGTGGTAGCCGATCATGCAGTTGGTTTCGTTGGCGGCCAGTTCCCATACCGGCAGCAGGCCGCTTTGTTCGTATTGCCGGAGGAAAGTCTGTATAAAATGGCCGGTTCGTTTCGGCTCCAGGATGGTGTGCAGCGGATGCAGCGCACGGTGCGTATCCCAAAGTGAAAAAACCGTGTACATTTCATGGCCCGGATTGGCGTGTATCCGGTTGTCGCGTCCCCGGTAACTGCCGTCCACATCACTCCAGAGGTTGGGAGCGATCATGGTATGGTACAGGGCCGTGTAAAAAATCGTTTTTTGATCGGTGGAGCCGCCTTCCACTTCTATTTTAGCGAGTTGTTTGCGCCATTTTTCCTGTGTGGCTGCTTTTACTTTTTCAAAATCAAAATCCGGGCATTCGGCTTCCAGGTTGCGCCGGGCGCCTTCCATACTTGTTCCTGAAATGCCCACCGTAACCACCAGCGGCGTCTGTTCATTGTAAAAACCCAGCAATCCCACAATGGCTTTGCTGTTGACCGTGGGTGCGGCTTCGCGCGGATTTTTAGCCATATCCAGCGCGATACTGCTGAAAAAGGGTTTGTTGAAACGTGCCACAAAATAAACATGCTGCTCCTGCGCCCAGGATTTGGAAATGCGGTATCCGGCGATTTCCTGGTCGTTTACGATGGTAAGTTGCGACTCGATCACTTCATCGCGGTGGCGCAGGTCGATGAGCAGCGCGCCTTTTTCCTGGTTGAGGGGAAAGGAGTATTTGTGTACCCCGACGCGGTCGGTGGCCGTCATTTCACACAAAATGCGGTCGCGTTCGAGGAAAACAGTGTAATAACCTGCTTCCGCTTTTTCTCTGCTTTTTTTAAACGGGGAAGCGTATTCTTCCGGTTCGAGCAGCGCGCCGCCAATAGAAGGCATAAAAAGAATATCGCCGTAATCGGACACGCCGGTGCCGCTCAGGTGCGTGTGCGAAAACCCGTAAATCGTCGAATCGGAATAATGATACCCCGAACATCCGTCCCAGTCCATCATGTCGATCCGGGTATCCGGGCTGAGTTGCACCATGCCGAACGGCGCGGTAGCGCCAGGGTAAGTGTGCCCGTGCCCTCCTGTACCGATAAAGGGGTTCACGTACGAAAGCGGGTTTTGCGACGATAAATGAAGTGGAATAAAAAGCAGCAATAGCAGGCAACGAGATGTTTTCATAAGTTGCTTTTTTGATACGGGAT
>JAYSZC010000312.1:0-1924 GCA_043738235.1 Lewinellaceae bacterium
GTTGGGAATAATGTCGATGGTGGGCAGCGCGTAAGGCGGCCCCGCAAAAATATAATCGTATTGCGCGTTGGCGTGGTCGATGAACCGGAACACATCCATTTGCATGATTTTCAACTGCGCTTCGATACCCAGAATCTGCGCTGTTTTGCGGACAAAACGCACGGCATCGGGAAACTTGTCCACATACGTCACATCCTCGCAGCCACGCGAAATAAACTCATAACTGTGGCTGCCAGTGCCCCCGAACAGGTCGAGCACCTTCACCGCCTCAAAATCGAGTTGATTGTTGAGAATATTAAACAGCGCCTCTTTCGCATAATCCGTGGTCGGGCGGGTAGGCCAATTGTCTGCGGGGGGCGTGAAGCGCCTGCCCTTGAATTTTCCTCCTATAATTCTCATCTAAGTAGGTGTGCAAAATTAGTTAACACTAAATCTTCTGTAACTCATTGATTTACATTGCCTTTTGCCCTTTTCGATTTTGCCCTTTTACTTAAAGCATGCTAAAAACATCGAACCAGTAATACGACGGTAAATCGACAGCACTCTGCGGCAACTGCACCGATGAAGGCAGCGGCGCAAACCGAATGTGGCGGATGTAACGCCGCAGGAGTCGGAAGATTTCCGAATCTTCCAGCAAATTTCCACTCAGCACCAGCGGCAGTTCGAGCGGATTGAGTTTAAACTGTTCATAAGCCAACAGCACAAAATACAAAGCATCGTTGGCGTGCTGGAAAGCGAAGCTATTGTAAAACAATAGGTTGCGTCGATCAAAAACAGCGACCTGCACTGACTGAAAACGAAAATGAACAAAAACCTGGTGGTCTGTGTAGTCTGCTATATGATGAAATGCCTGTAACAAGGGTACGGACAAATGGGTGCTGGAAACAATCGCCGAACGGTGCAATGCATGCAGTTGATACAGCGATGTTTCGACTGCGTACACTAAAAAGCAGTCAAAAACGGGCAGTGATTCGTACAAATACTCGAATGAAACGCCCGGTCGAAGCAAAATTTTGAAATAATCGGACAGGTTTTCGGGGTTGAACAGCCTGCGCGGTACCAACGTAACCTGCGGTTCCGACCAAGCCCATTGCGACCTGGCAAAAGTATATTGCAAGGCAGGTTCCTGCCCCAGGAGCATTCGAATATGCTGCTGGGCATGAGTGGGCGTGGAACCCTGAAAATTCCAGGTTTGCAAGGCCCAAACTTTTCCCGCATCAGACATAACTGCGAGGGCCAATCCGTCGGCCCCCACTACCATCCATCGCAGGCATTGCCCGGCAGTTTCAGCGTTCAAACGCTTATCAACAAAAGAAAAAACAGATTTATCCATGCTAAAAAAAAGACCGGAAACCAGAACGGCAGCACGATCAGCGCAAAAAAAGCGCGTGAATTTACTGCGAATTCAGATTTCCGGTCGTTTTTTCGGATCTCGTTTTAAAAAACTCCCCGGCAACAGCGATGATTAGCTTTTGGCCGCCACTGCCTGTTCACCGATTTTACAGGAACCGTTGTAACGCGCACCTTCTTCCACAACCATCGTTTTGGCGGTAATATTTCCTTCTATGACCGCGCTGTCCATCAGGTGCAGGGCTTCCTTGATAAAAAGATCACCTTTGATTTTCCCCTTGATGGCGGCATTGCGGGCATGAATATTTCCCTGCACATAACTGGTGTCGCCCATGACAAAACGTTTGTCAACTTTCACTTCGCCGTGGATGGCGCCGTCGAGGCGTACATTTTCATTGCAGGCAAACTTGCCCTCAATAACAGTACCCTTGGCGATCACGGTTGTGGCTGACCCTTCTTTGTCGGCGCCATTCAGGATACTGGTCGCCGGACTGGTTTTCTCTTTTGTATTGCTTCCGAACATCGTTCAACGGAGATTTTATACGTTTCATTACAAAGAATCATGCCAAATCCA
>JAYSZC010000313.1:0-4687 GCA_043738235.1 Lewinellaceae bacterium
GTGGCATCGGAGCCGAGGCCGCCCATGGCAATACCTGCGTCGCTGAGGGCTACCACGGGCGCGTCGTTCACGCCGTCGCCCACGAAGGCGACGGACTCACCCCGCGCTTTCAATTCTTTGACTTTGTTCACTTTGTCTTCCGGCAGGAGGTCGCCGAAGGCATTTTTGATACCTAGTTTTTCGGCCACCAATTTGACGACCGCCGTTTTGTCGCCGCTCAGCATCGTGATTTGTACGCCGAGTTTTTTCAGTTTTTGGACCGCGGCGAGCGCGTCTTCTTTGATTTGGTCGGCGATGGTAATATGGCCGACAAACTGCCCGTTTTCGGCAATAGCGATGATGGTGAACGGGATGTCGGCGAGCTCGGGAGGGAAGGCAATTTTGAATTTTTCCATCAACTTAAAATTGCCGACCAATACCTCTTTTCCATTCAATTTTGCCCGCAACCCATGTCCGGCGATTTCTTCTATTCCGATGAATTTCAATGAGTTGTCTATCGCGCCGACATAATTGTGGATGGCCGTAGCAACCGGGTGTGTGCTGTTGTTTTCCAAAGCATTGACCCACGCGAGGGTGGCTTTTTCGTCAAAACCAGGGTTGATTTTGACTTCCTGCACTTTAAAAACGCCCTCGGTCATCGTGCCCGTTTTGTCCATTACCACGTTTTTGACTGCCGCCATAATGTCCAAAAAGTTGGAGCCTTTAAACAAGATGCCGTTGCGGCTCGCTGCGCCGATGCCGCCGAAATAGCCCAGCGGAATGGAAATGACCAACGCGCAGGGGCAGGAAATGACGAGGAAAATGAGCGCGCGATACAACCAGTCTTCAAAATGATAAACGATGAATGATGAATGATGAATCCACTGGGTTTTGAACAAGATGAACGGGATGAGCACAATCAGCACTGCCAATAGCACGACGATGGGCGTGTAAATTTTCGCAAACTTGCGGATGAACAACTCGGTCGGGGCTTTTTGGACAGTGGCATTTTGGACGAGTTGCAGGATTTTCGAGAGTTTACTGTCCGTGTAGGCCGTTGTTACCCGCAATTGCGCCACAGTGTTCAGGTTAATCATTCCTGCCAGCACTGTGTCGCCCTTGATTTTTGAGTCGGGTGTGCTTTCGCCCGTGAGCGCGGCGGTGTTGAACGAAGCGTTCTCCGACATCAGTTCTCCGTCGAGCGCGAGTTTTTCGCCCGGTTTCAGTTGGAGGATGCTGCCGATGCCGATGGTTTCTGCTTTTACCGTGCGGGTTGCGCCGTTTTCCAGTACCGTCACCTCCTCGGGACGTTGGTCGAGCAGGGCTTTGATATTGCTTTTGGCGCGGCGCACCGCTGCTGTTTGAAATAATTCGCCGATGGCGTAGAACAACATGACTGCCACCCCTTCCGGGTATTCGCCGATGGCAAAGGCGCCTGCCGTGGCAATGCTCATCAACAAAAATTCGGTAAAAAACTGCCTTTTCCCAATGGCAAGAAGCGCTTCTTTCAGCACGGGCAAACCGACTGGAAGATAGGCGGCCAAGTACCAGATCAGTCGCACCCAACCAGTGAAAAATGCGGGCTGGAAATAGGTATCGAACAAAATTCCGCTAAGCAACAGTATCACACCCATTATGACAGGCAGGTATGCTCGCCAGGGGCTATGCTCCTCCGCGCCTTCCTCATGGTCATGGTCGTGCCCATCGCCGTCGGCATGGAGCGGTGTGGCGGTTTTAGCCTCTATTTTCTCTTCGAGGGTGCAGCAGAGTTGGCGGCCTTCCGCATCGAATATATGAATGTGGGGGGCAGTTTGTTTGATCATCCTATAAATGTATGCAAATTTACAGGAGCAAATTGACCGAGTGGTCACATCCCGGAAGAAAACCAGGGGTTTATTATTTTTTTTATAATTTTGTCATCAACTCATGTGACATGAATCAAAAAGATAAATACACTAGCGAGCACATACTCCAATTTTTACGCGAACACCAATCTACCCTCCAGGAAATGGGCGTTCAGCGTATTGGACTGTTTGGATCCTTTGCCAAAGGGACACAACGACCGGATAGCGATATTGATATTTTTGTGGAAATGGAGCCGAGTTTTATAAATCTGATGTCCGTTCTACTTTTTTTAGAAGAAAATCTCGGCAGACCTGTCGATTTACTTAGAAAAGGGCCTCATATTAGACCCAAATTTTTGCAATCCATTGAGCCCGAAGTAATTTATGCATAACGATGTTATATCAGAATCTTTAGAAATCATCGCAGAAGCCTTAGAACTTGTAGCGAAACGTTTTGGGGAGATTGACAATCCTGAGGAGTTTATCTTGTCCGATTATAATTTGACATTGATTGACGCTATATCTATGCGTTTACAGGTAATTGGCGAAAAAGCCAAAAAAATTGAAAAGCATTCGCCAGGTTTTTGGGAAAGTCACGGTATTGATGCCCAACCGATTATTCGTTTTCGAGATTTCATTTCTCACCATTATGAAGATGTAGAATATGAAATCATTTTAGATGCCTGTAAAAACAACTTACCTGATTTTAGCAGGAAAGTTAATGCACTACTTAGGCAGGACTGAAAATTGCGCTTTGATTTGACGCCAGTCGGATTTCTGCTCATCAAAACTTCTGTTTTAAACAAAAATCCCGCATTTTTCACCTTGGCGAAAAATGCGGGATTCGTATGTTTGGGGGGCATTCCACTAAAAGAACCTGCTCCTCGTATCCTTAATATCTGCGGACTTTTTCATGGCATTCATCAGATTCAGGCGCACATTTGTCACGTTGGTAGAAAGCACCTGGCGGCGGTACTGGGTCAGTTCTGCCGGAATTTGAGGTTGCGTGACATCGCTCACCGGCAATACGACGAACACGCCGCTGTTACCGAGGATCGGAGCGCTGACAGTGCCTTTTGGCGTCGAGAAAACAGTGCCGATGACACGGGGTTCTCCACCCGTCTGATTGAGGGCGCCGCCGCTCACGGTATCTACTTTCACACCCCACTGGGTAGCGATGGCGGCGAGGTCGGTCTGGTTTTGCAATTTGCTTTTCAGGATTACTCCTTTTTTGTAGTTTCTCACTCTTGTTTCTGCCTCAGGCATGGTCTTCAAGGTAGCCACGGAAGCGGCACCTTTGGGGGCGATACTTTTCAGGGCAGCCACCACGTATTTGCTATCGAAATAGCCGCCTGAAGCATCGCGGAAAGAGAATACTTCCGGACTTACAGCGCCCGCTTTTGTTTTTTCATTGAATGCCCACTGAATAATACTACGGGCATCGTCGCCGCTGCCCAGCATTCCCAGCGCATAATCGTTGGCTTCCAGCGCCGGAGAAGATTGCACTGTCAGGCTCTGCTGGCCGGCATTGGTGTTGAGGGCTTCCAGTGTTTTGGATTGCTGAATCAGCGCTTCGGCGCGTTCTTTGGCAGCCAACTGGGTTTCTTTGCCCGGTTCGATGCGCTGGCTGAGATAGACCGCTTTTACGCCGGTATTGTTGTTGAGGAATTTTTTGCCGGTAATTTCAATCAGGTGCCAGCCGAACTGGGTGGCTACCTTGTACAGTTTGCCCTGTTCGCCGGTATAAAAACAAACATTGTTAAATTCCGGCACCATCATGCCCGCTGCAAACCAGCCCAGGTCGCCGCCTTTAGCGCCGGAACCGGCATCCGCACTGTTTTTGATCGCCAGTGAATCGAATCGGCCTTTACCTGTTTTGATAAGCGTCAAAAAGCTGTCAATCTGTTGCTCGGAGACAAGATTAGGCTCCCGAACCAGGATATGGCGCGCGCGGACAGAATCAGGAATCACCTTGCGGTCGAGGATTTTGGCAATATTCCAAACGCCACCGTCGAGATAAGGGCCTACTACGGCGCCCAAAGGAAGGCGCAACAGCGTATCGGCAATAACGGGCGGCAAATCCGCTTTTAAGCGGTAGGTCGGATCGTACACACCCTCATTGGTCGTTACAAAAGCGGAATCGCTGGCAGCTGTGCGCAGGCCTTCCAACAATTTGGCCACAACATTCTGCGCAGAAGCAGTGTCTGCAGCCGTAGGGATCACATCGATCGATACATAACTGGCCATACGCTTTTCCTCCTGCTGGTCATAGAGGCGCGGATTTTCTTCCAAAAACGCTTCGTAGTCTGCATCGGTCAGCACTGCTTCCTCGGCAGGCACTTTGTCATAAGCAATGCGCACGGAAGTATAGTCGACCCGTTGATTGACTTCGTTAAAAGCCATTTCAGCAGACCATGTAGGCGCGTAGATGCCTTTGAGTACTAAGTTGGTCAACTTGTCTTCGAGTCTTTTTTTGATAATTTCTTTTTCCTGGGTAGACCAGTAAGCGCGGTTGGTCGGATCGGTGAATTGTCCCGATTCGATAGCGGTTTTAATACCCGAAAGGGTAGCGCGGTTGGGCTGACCATCTTCGCCTTTAAAACGCTCGGCAATAATAGGGCTGAGGTAAGTACCGAACTCCAGTTCGAGCAGTTCGTCTTTGCTCACGCCCAGGCCTGTTTTTTCCGCTTCCTGCAGCACAAGCGCATTCTCGACAAAATAATTCCAGACCTGCGAACGCACCTGGTAGGTGTTTCCCTGTGCATTGGAATACACTAATTTCTCGTAGGAGTCAAATTCCGAGCGCTTGATTTCATCGCCGTTCACCTTGCCAAGCATATTCACATCCCCTGCAGAATAATTGC
>JAYSZC010000314.1:0-1921 GCA_043738235.1 Lewinellaceae bacterium
CAAAACGGGTGCTACCCGTTACCGCAAAAGGAACACTCGCCTGCGCTTTCCCGGAATTGCCGCCCGGAACCTACGCCATCAGTTGCTTCCACGATGTGAATGGCAACGGAAAATTGGATACCAATTTTCTGGGTATCCCCACCGAACCGTATGGAGCATCCAACAATGCCCGGCCTAAATTCCGCGCGGCCAACTGGGCGGAAACGACATTTGAATGGAGAAACGACAGCGGCGTCATCAGTATTCGTTTGGAAAAATGGTAATAGCGCCGCTGTTTTCAGCCTGACTGCCTACATTTGTCCCGATTCACAACCAAGATTTGAAGCATCCATGATTCAAGCAGAAAACGTCCTGAAAACTTTCGGGGATCAGCAGGTATTGAAAGGTATCAATTTCACCTTTGAAGCGGGCAAAAACAACCTCATCATCGGGCGCTCAGGGGCCGGCAAGACGGTGCTTTTGAAAATCCTCGTCGGCCTGCAGGTACCGACCAGCGGACAGGTCATGTACGACGAGGTGAATTTCACCAACCTGGACAAAGCAGGTATGCGGGAAATCCGTATGAAAATCGGAATGTTGTTCCAGGGTTCGGCTTTGTTCGATTCTTTGACGGTGGAGGAAAATGTTCGTTTCCCGCTGGATATGTTTACCCATAAAACGTATAAAGAGAAATTGGAGCGCGTCAATTATTGTCTCGAACGGGTGAATCTCGCCGGGAACAACAAAAAATTTCCGTCCGAACTTTCCGGCGGCATGCAAAAACGCGTGGGTATCGCCCGCGCCATCGTGCTGCAACCGCAATACCTGTTCTGCGACGAACCCAATTCCGGTCTCGACCCAAAAACAAGTATCCTGATCGACGAACTCATCAGCAGCATCACGCACGAGAACAACATCACCACCATCATCAATACGCACGATATGAACTCAGTGATGGAAATAGGCGAAAACATCTGTTTCCTGCACGAAGGTCAGCTGGAATGGAGCGGCAACAAGGACGAGGTGCTGGCCAGCGATAATGAAAACCTGCAATCGTTTATTTTTGCTTCGCCGTTTTTGAAACGACTGCGGAAAGCAGCGTTGAAATGATGAATGATGAATGATGAATGATGAAAAAATCCTAATTTATTCAAAATCAAATTCTTAAAAGAAAATAAACAGAATTCACTTTACCTGTCAGGCCAAATATTCATCATTCATCATTCATCATTTATACGCACTCCACTTCTTACAACATTACTGTAACAATGAAAAAAATCTCCCGTCGCTCCTTCATAGCGAGCACTTCTCTTGCCACGGCCGCCATAGCCATTCCTGTGCCGGTCGATCTGGAAAAAGGCAAAAAAAATGTGTTTGTTCACCATGTCTATTTTTGGTTGAAAAACCCGAAAAGTGAAGCGGACCGCGCCAAATTGATGGAAGGACTCGATGCCCTCAGCGCCGTGCCGACCATTAAAATGTGCCATATCGGCACACCCGCTGATACCAATCGCGGCGTGATCGACCGCAGTTACGCCGTGTCGTGGTTATGTTTCTTTAAAAACAAGGATGAAGAGGAGGTATATCAAACGCATCCCATCCACCTCAAGTTCGTGGCGGATTATGCCCATCTGTGGGATAAAGTGATTGTGTACGATTCGGAAGGTCCGAAGCGCTGAATAGAAGTGAGAGGCGAGAAGTGAGAGGTGAGAAACATCCCTTTTGGCCGGGTGAATGGGTTTGGAACGTACGACCAAACGCTGTTCGGTCTGAATAGAAGTGAGAGGCGAGAAGTGAGAGGTGAGAAACATCCCTTTTGGACGGGTGAATGAGTTTGGAACGTACGACCAAACGCTGTCCGGTCAACTGCGTGATGGCGAAAAAACGCGAGTGGTTCTATACATAAAATAGCCAGAAAGAAGTGTGGGATCGTAAGACCCTC
>JAYSZC010000315.1:0-4681 GCA_043738235.1 Lewinellaceae bacterium
TTTTTTCGAGTGGATGTATATCAACCTCATCAACCCTTATAAACCTTTATCAACCTCAACCTCACTGTTGTATCGCCTTCCCTTCCGACAAGGTTTTGATAAATCCTTCCAGGGTCTTTTTGTTGAGATCGTCCGGGGCTTGAGTGAGTGCGATTTTGGCGTGTTCCAGCGCTTTTTTCAGGTCGCCGGTAGCGGAATAACCGCGCATCAGACCGGCATGGACCGGCCAGGCGTCCCCGTTTTTCTTGTAATTAAGTTGAAATGCCTCTAGCGCTTTGGCCGGCTGTTTGCCTGCAATCAGCTGTCGACCGTATTGATGGATTTCAAAAACGGCGGCTTTTTCGAGCGCTTTTTTCATCGACGCTTCCGCATCGGCTGTTTTACCTAGTTTTTCTTCAATCTGTGATTTGAGCGCGAAGGTGCGGAACGTTTGTACCCCGTAAAACTGTGTAATGGCATTGTCAGCCCAAGTCAGCGCTTCTTCGAGGTTGTAGTTATTCTGGAGACAGAATTGGGCGGCATCCACCCAGTTTTCATACAGAAATCCGCGGCTGTCCTGTAATTCTGTTCTGACGGTTTCAACTACTGTGCGGGGCAGGTCGACTTCCACTTTGAAAGGAATGCGCCAGCGCTCCCATTCCAGGGCTACGATCACGGAATTTGTGGTAGGCTCTGCAAACAGATAAGCTAACCATTCGCGGCTGGCGGCCAGGTTTTTTTGCTGCCGAACGGTAACGCGCAGCACGTCTTCCGCGGGGTTGTAAAAGTAACTGCCCCAGGCGCCGCTGTTTTTGGAAAAAATAAGGGTGCAGGAATCCGCGTTGAGCGCAATGTGAAAACCGTATTTGCCGGCGGCTAATTTTTTGCCTTCGATGCTCACGTCCGTGCTGAATTTGATGGTCGTGTTCTCGTTGGCGCCCGCTCTCCAGGGCGATTCTTTTGCCGTGCCGAATCCGAGGTTCTGAAAACCGTAGTGTGCTACGGTGGTGCCCCAGATTTTGCCTTCGCGGCCTTTCACACCGGGCGCATCCCAGCGTATGTCGATGTCGGTGACGCCGAGGCGCTGGTAAATACCGCTGGGGATATTCCCGCCGCTGGCGGGAAAAGTGAGGGAGTTGGCTTGTGCCTGTAAAAGATGCAGGGAAGCAGCCCAGAAAAGGGCGAGACAGAGTAGATGTTTCATTGCCAAAGAATTGTACGGGTTAGTTCAGGGACGAAAGTTGGCAAGAAAAGTGGACAAACAATTTTTTTTGGTCGAAAAACCTGTTTGTCCACCTGAACGACCTGTTCTGATATATCAACTGACGCACCGCTTACTCACCGTCATCATCTCCAATTTCCTCGCAGATGAAGGCGCCGTCGGCAGCGAATAATACTTCAAATTTGCTTGGCCCTTTTTTTAGTTCAACTTCAAAACGGATCGAGCCGTCTGCTGCATCCAGCCGATTTGCTTCTTTCGTAGAAAAACCAGGATACCTGCTACTGATGCTCTCGGTCACTGCGAGGGGCAATTGGCTGTTTGAAATCTCGGTTTCGGTAAAAAGCAGATTTCCTTCCGTATCGAAAGTCAATTCTATTTCCTGGTCATTTGAACCCTCCAGTTCCACTTCATAAACTGTAGCGCCGTTGCAAAGCGTGTCTTGTTCGGACTCCTCGATTTCATACCCTGCATAATGTGTGTTGATGTAGTTTTTGATATTTGCAGACAGTTCGATCATTTGTTGATCGTCTTTACAAGTGGCAAAAACAAGTAGCATGACCAGCACGGGAGACGTTAAAAGCAACATTTTTTTCATGGTATATTTTTTAAAAGTGATGTGATGTTGGAACTTGTTTCGTACGTTCATTGAATTTCTACTAACACTACATCATCGCCGTCCTTGACAATCCCGATACCGGGCGCATACGTTTTGTAACCTATTGCATCCGGTTCCAGGTCGGTCCATTCCCTCGTTTTGATGCAATTGACGTAGGTGCCCAAAGCCAGGGTTACCGTCAGACCAACTCCTATCACTTCGGCTTCGTCTTCTGCTTCATTAAAATAATACTCCTGCCGGTAAGCCATGCCCACCTGGGGGACTGCAAGCATGTTGATACCGGGTTTTGCGCCGTCGATGCCTGCCTCCCAGGACCCGTGGTGATCCTTTACGCTGCCGTCCGGATTGTAATCGGTCACATATTCGCCCATATACCAAACATTGCCGGCATTGTCTTGTGCGTACCAATCATCAGTATCTTCGATCAACTTCCCGTCAATCCAAACCTTGTCATTTACAACAGCGCAGGCGATTCCCATAACTGTTTTTGTTGTTGAAAGGCGTTGTATTTCAATGCGTTCAAAGCCATCTTCCGTTTGGCCTTCGTAGATGTATTTTTTGCCTATTTCCAATGGAAAGTAAGGGTTGTTCACCACCGTGCTGTTGCTGAAATTAGAAGCAAGAATTTCGGGGTTATAACTGGTGTCGGGTTGACGTACTTCCTCTTTTTTACAGGCTGAAATGAGCAGTATTGCAAGAGGTAACAACCATTTTGCATTTTTCATAATTTGGTATTGTTTGTATGAAGTGATGAAAAAAAACAAAATCCGGATTTGTAAGTAGATACGCCCAAACGCATAGGAAAAGCTGCGTCACATATACATTTCTTAAAAAGAATGATAAAGGCCTCCTTGTATTCCAAACATTTTAGGCGTGTAAAAGTCCGTTTTGCCCAGATTGACCCTGTAATTTGCCTGAATTTTTGCATTCCAGTGCTTTAAAAGCTGGTATTCCAACCCCCCCCGGAATACCAGGAAGTTATTTAACAATTCATGCCGGATGATCTCTTTGTCGTAATTCCATTCGACGCCCAGTATTTCATCTTTGAACTCATAAATAACTTCATAAGGCAATAAAGAAACAGCGCTATATCCTGCCCCGATATATGGTTTGAATGCATGTTTCACAGGGAATAAATATTGTATTCCAATTGAAAACTGAAAAGATGGCTGTGGCACTTCGGCTTTTACAAAACTGAATGCATCCGAAGGCGGAAATACTATCGGAATTCCCTTTGCCTCATTCATTTCATCGGTTTCAAAACGAACATTCTGATATGCGGCATCTGCCCACATACCGAGATTGGGCGAAAACCCGATTATCGCTTCAATACCTGCTGAATAACCTTTTTGTCCACTCAGGCCTTTATTGAAAGGCAACACCCAGCCACCCGTTATGCCGAATTGAAATGTTTTTGGACAAATAGGATGAATGAGTTGTCGAAATGTTTTTTTGCGCTGAACGCTTATCGGGGCAACAGATATTTCCGGCAAAACCGGTATAGAAGAGGGGAAAGGGCTTAATCCGATGGTCGGCAGGATTTTGATATTGGCTTTTGTGGCCTGTTTTTTTGTGAGAGCCATATCATGTGCAGTATTGTCCAACGTGTTTATTTTTTTCTCAAGCCTGTAGGGTTCTGGTAAGGTAGTTTGCAGTTGATGGTCGATTGGAATCAACTCCCGCTCGGAACGCATTTGTGCGGAATATGAATTTGAGAAGGCTGTTATGCCGGCGTACAAGCCATTTCCTTGATTTTCCCGTATCACCTGAATTTGAAAAACCGTGTCTCTCATATATACCACCCGGGTGTGGAAGACGGTATCTTTTCTCGTCTCCAGCAGGCTGATCTTTTGATTCGCCTGTTGTATTTTTACATAAAACAGGAAATTGCTTGCGCCTAAAATCAGCAAGGCAGGTATAGCCAACAGCCACCAGGCAAAGCCGGCAGGGCGTTTATCATCTGCCTGATCCAGACGTTTTTGCATATCCAGCCAATCTCGCTCCTCGAAAGCGGGTTCAGTACGTCGTTCCAGGTTTTTCCTGAATTGTTTGAAAAAATCTTCCATGCTCAATTTAAATTGACCGGGTTTAAAGTGTTTTTTTGCATCAATACCCGGATATGCGCTTTTGCCCGCAACAGATTTGACCTGGATGTGCGGGCATCGATACCCAGCATTTCAGCGATTTCCTGGTGGGTGTATCCTTCCATAACAAACAGGTTGAAAACGGTCCGGTAAGCAGGAGACAGCTGCCTGAGAACTGGCAGTACATCTTCGTCTGCCATCAGTTTTGGCAAAGGCAGCGCATCCGCTTCCAATTGCGCAGCATCCGGCAAATCTATATGAGTGGGCAGGTGGTGATTTTTGCGGTAATAATCTATAGCTGAATTGATGAGAATTCGTCTCAGCCAGGTACTGAAAGGGAAGGTGGAATCGTACTGGTGTAACCGGGTGAACGCCTTTAGAAAGGCATCGTTTAAAATTTCAACCGCCTCTTCCCGATTTTTGGAATAACGCAGACTGATATTCATGGCATAGCCATAAAAATGCTCGTACAGCTGGCGTTGGCTGTTCCGATTGCCGGCAAGACAACCTTGTAACACAGATGCAAGAATAATTGCTGCTTTGGGCATAATGCGGTACTTCCATTATCTGTACGTAAATGAAGGTATAAAAAGCTGCGTGTAATAAAAAAAAAGGCAAAAGCAAAAAACATAGAGCAGTTGATATTTGCCCTGTGCCTTTTGCTTTTGCCTTTGAAATATGGGTGTCTCATAAGACCCGACCAAAAAAGAGAACCGAATTTTATTTTTTATCGAGTGCTAAACTTTCCAGGTTTTTAAAACCTGGAAAGTTTCTGGTAGC
>JAYSZC010000316.1:0-4679 GCA_043738235.1 Lewinellaceae bacterium
AACCCATCAAACCATCCAAATAATGCCCATCCAGCAACACAGCGACCTGATCAGGCAGGAGGCCCACCGACTTGGCTTTGAATTCGTAGGCTTTGCCCGAGCGGAGCAACTCGACGAAGAGGCACGTCAACTGGAAAAATGGCTGCAACAGGGCGCGCATGGCCGGATGGCGTACATGGAAAACTACTTCGACCTGCGCATCGACCCGGGCAAACTGGTGCCCGGTGCAAAAACGGTGATCTGCCTGTCTTTCAATTACTTCCATCCCGATAAACAACAAGACCCGGAAGCGCCGAAAATCGCTACGTATGCCTATGGCGAAGACTATCACCATGTGGTGAAAGACAAACTAAAAGCCTTGCTGGCTTTTATGCAGGCCGAAATCGGGGAAGTCAACGGGCGTTGTTTTGTCGATTCGGCGCCGGTGATGGAGCGCGAATGGGCACGCCGCGCCGGACTGGGTTGGAACGGGCGCAATACGCTGACCATTCACCCCAAACGCGGTTCCTTTTTCTTTCTTGCCGAAATCATCTGCGACCTGCCACTGCTGTACGATGATCCCATCCGCGACCACTGCGGCACTTGCCGGCGCTGTATCGACGCCTGCCCGACCGAGGCGATCTCCCCGGAAGGCTATTTTCTGGACGCTTCCAAATGTATTTCTTACCTGACCATCGAACTGCGCGATAATATTCCTGCCGAATTTCAAGACAAGATGGACGGCTGGATGTTCGGTTGCGATGTCTGCCAGGACGTTTGCCCCTGGAATCGTTTTGCAGAACGCCATGCGGAACCTGCGCTGGAACCGCATCCCGATCTGCTGCAACTCAGCCACCGCGACTGGCAGGAACTGACGGAGGATGTTTTTAACAGGGTTTTTAAAAAATCGGCGGTCAAGCGGGTGAAATATGAGGGTTTGAAGCGGAATGTGGCTTTTGTGATTCCGTCTGTAGATTGATGCATCAAGCAGCAGGCTCGTATTTCAACACCGTAATGCCGCATTCAAACGACCTGGCTTCTATCAATTTGAACGCCTGCTTTTTTTCCAGACCCTGAAAAATGGACATGCCGCTGCCTAATGCGGACGGATTCACGAAAAGGTGGTATTCGTCGATCAGTCCGTGTTTGATCAGGTTCGTTACAAAATTGCCGCCACCGTACACGATAATATCCTGCCCCTCCTGGTTTTTCAGGTTGGTGACTTCTGTTACCAGATCGTTTTGGGCGATAGTGGTATTTTGCCAGTCGTGTGTATCTAGTGTTTTGGAAAAAACGATTTTATGCGTTTCGTGCATTTTCCGCGCAAATGGCTCGGTGGTATCGGGATTGGTTGCAATGGCTGCCCAGTGGTTGATAAAACCTTCGGCCAATACGCGCCCCAGGATGATACAGTCTACAGGCTCCGTGATGCCCGTCACATAATTTCCAAGTGCGGTATCCCAGTTCCAGACCATCCAATCCATTTCACCGTTTGGCCCTGCGACAAATCCGTCGAGGGAGATTTGCATTTGCAGTTTTACTTTTCGCATATCGTTAAGTTTGTGTATTTTGATAGTATTTATGTGTGATGAATGAAACAGGCAATCCAACGCACAGCATTAAGATGACAATCCCTGTGATGGCTCCTTCCCATTGAAAGGCCGGCATTCTTTGGAAAACCAGTGGCAGCACAGTCATATTCATTATCATCCAGACGAATAACCCATACACCAATCCGGCAAGCATTTTTCGGGTTTTGAAAAATGAAAAATATGGAAATGCTAAAAAATAGGCTGTTGCAAATGAAAGAGCGATGAAGAAATGAAAAATAAGTCCATAGAAAGCCATTGTCCAGCCTCCTGCAAAAGCCGCTTTCCCAAATATACCGCTGGCAATGAATTGCAGGATCAGCGTGGGGGTGGTCGCTTGTTGTATAACTGAATAAACCAGTATGGCAGCGAGTATATCTAAAGTACCGGCAACAAGACCCGCCACGGTAATTGTTTTGAAGGAAAAGTGTTGAGATGTTTTCATGGAAAAAAGGGTAGTTATCCAGCAAAATTAAGGTATTTCTCCTGGCTTATGTGCGATTGCAGTTTGTGGTATTGAACATAGGAAACTGCCAAAATGCCAAGCAAAACAAGGGGGAAAAAGATGTGAGCACCGAATCCGTCCACAGCCCAAAGTGACACGGCAGCTGAGATAAAATTGATGCCAAAACCCACATACGCCCATTCTTTCAACCGACCGGGTATGACCGGTACTATCAAAACGATGGATCCAATAATACAGAACAGGCTAAGCATTACCCTGAAGTATTCGGGGTATCCCAAATGCTGAAAACCGTCTTTCGCTACTTGAGCGTTGAATGTCAGGGCGGTCATCAAGCCCTCCCACAGGGAAATGAGGCCGGTCGTTACCCAGTAAATAATTTTAGTCTTTTTCATTGATCAGGAATTTCAAAAGAAAATAGTGTAATTGATAAGACAAAAGTAGGACTAAGAGACGGAAGGCTGTGAGTGGTTAATACGACAAATAAACAGGTGCTTTGCGACATTTTTTGTTTATTATTTTAAAAAAATAGCACCAATTTAATTAAAAGGTTGATTTTGGTTGTAAAAAATGGTTTTTTTATCAACTTTTTATTTTATTTTGATTTAATTTTTCTAAAAATCCGGGTGAATTAGGACACTTTCCATACGTTTACTGGAATATTTTTCAAATGGCCCGCTCCTTGTCGCGCTGTTTTTTTTCGCAACTATTACACCGGCCGGCATATATTCCCGTTAAAAATACAGGCCTGAAACACCCAAACTCAAACTATCACAACATGCCAAGAGGGATGCCTCTCTCACCTCTCACCTCTCACTTCTCACCTCTCACTTCTCACCTCTACCATGCGCCTCCACGTCTATCAAACCCTGCAGCAATCCGGTTTTATGCCCTTGTTCTATCACCCCGATCCGGAAGTTGCCTTTCAATTGGCCGCAGCCTGCTACCGGGGCGGGGCACAGGTAATCGAATTTACCAACCGCGGGCCTTTTGCCCACGAAGTATTTGCCATCCTGATGAAACGCGTCCGCCGCGAATTGCCCGGTTTATTGCTTGGCATCGGCTCCATTCAGGATGCGGGCACCACAGCATTGTACCTGCAAATGGGCGCTGATTTTGTGATTACCCCGCTGCTTCGCGAGGACGTGATCCTGACCTGCAACCGCCGGAAAGTGGCGGTTATTCCGGGCACCTCAACGCCTTCCGAGATTGGCCGGGCAGAGGAACTGGGCGCTGAAATTGTCAAAATCGCGCCCGGAGAGGTGCTGGGCCCCGCATTTTTGAAAGCCCACCTCGCGCCTTGCCCCTGGACCAAAGCAATGATCTCCGGCGGCGTGTCGCCCGACGCGGCCAACCTGCGCGGTTGGTTTGAGGCCGGCGCTACCTGTGTCGGCATGGGATCGAAACTGATTTCCAAAGAGGTGGTGGAACAAAAAAACTGGACCGGGTTGGAAGAACAGGTGGCGGAAGTAGTGAAGCGGATGAGAGAGGTGAGAGGTGAGAGGTGAGAAGTGAGAAGTGAGAGGGTGAGAGAGGTGAGAATCCCTCAAGTTTTTAGCAAGGGCACTTTTACCGTAAAAAATCCGTCGTGATCCGTTATTAACACCGCTTTACCGGATAAAACCTGGTACCGGGCCTGAATATTGGCCAGGCCGATGCCCGTTGAATCCGGCAGGATTTTTTTAGCGGACAGGTTATTGCGCACGACAATCCATTCATCTTTTTCTATAAAAATATCGATGCGCAGCGGATTTGCTTTGGACACTTCGTTGTGTTTCAAGGCATTTTCCAGCAACATTTGTAGCGTTAGCGGCGCTATGTACCCCCGCGCAGTGGGCGGAATATCAACCTGCAATTCCAGGGCCGCGCCGAAACGAATATCCATCAAAAAATGATAGGCCCGGAGTATTTCCAGTTCTTCTGCGATGGGTACTACTTCCTTTTCGCGGCTATCCAGGATGTAACGGTACACATCGGACAATTGCCGGATAAATTTTTCGGCCAGGTCGGCATCGCGGTGCACCAGCGACGACAACACATTGAGGCTGTTGAATAAAAAATGCGGATTCACCTGGTTTTTTAAAGCCTCGTACTTGGCTGAAATCTGCTCCTTTTTCAGCCGCTCGGCTTCCACTAAAGTTTCTTTCCAGTTAATCAGGAAACTGCGCCCGTGCAGAAACAATGATATGGAAAAAGTGATAATCAAAGTTGGGATAAAATGCCTGGCCCGCACGTTTTGTAACAGTCCGAACAAATCCCAGCCGTAATCGTCGAACGACCACAACCAGATAACAAAAACGAAGGCCAGCGAGGTATATGCTACCGTAAAAAAAATGGAGATAAACAGCCGTTTCAGGGGCGCTTCGGTCCAGGAATACCAGCGGTCGAGCGCATTGCTCAGGTAGCTGTTGCCCAGCCAGAAAACAGCGGTGGCGAGGCCGTTTTTCCAAAGTAATGTGAACAATAAAAACCAGCCGCCCTGTTTGTACAAATCCACCGGATTGCCAAAGATGGCAACCAATGCCACCCCGCCAATGAGGGTGATTTTTAACAAATCAACGATCCATTTTTTGATAACGACTTTGTTCATATCCTGCAATGTTAAGGAAAAGTAAGTTGAGAAGGTTTGATGGTTTGAAAGGTTTGAT
>JAYSZC010000317.1:0-4674 GCA_043738235.1 Lewinellaceae bacterium
CGCGTAGCGGCATAAGGTCGGTAGAAGAAATTCATAGATCAACGTACAAAGGTGCATAGCACCGTAACTTTTAGCCCTTGTTACGGTGCTATGCACCTTGTGAACACGCATGGCATTTGTTCTACCGACCTTATGCCGCTACGCGGCCAGGGCGTTCTACCAAGATCAATCTCCTGCACAATAGGCGGATAGGCAGATTACTATTTCAGTATCTGCAACAAAGTCAGCGCTAGCAGCGACACTTCTTCTTCCGGCTGAAGGGAACGCAGCAAGGTTACAGCCCTGGGATTCGGCCCCGCATCCGTTCGGGAGGGATTGCTGATAGCAGCGGCAGTTTTGTCGCCCAGCATGACCGGAATCTGCATTTCGTCCCTGGCCGATTCCAGCCGCGCCAGCAGCTTGCCGCCGCGTCCGGCTGACAATAAGGCGCCATCGACCAGCACTGCAAAAGGTTGTCCGTCGATCCACACCTCCGTTTCCCGGCCTTTTATTCTGAAAATAAACTCTTTATGACTGGTTCTGGCCAGTAACAAACCTGTTTTGCCGCTAACCTGCGAGGCATAGGCAATGACCGGTTCCTGGTAAATGGTAGACAAGACGCCCTCCGTCGCCTTGTTGAACCAACCCGGTTTTTTCGTGACCGACTGGTTGAGCGACAACAAAGACAACATCTCATGGTCCCAGGGAATCAGCATACCGGCGGCCTGACTGCGCATCCGGGCGCGCAGGCGCTCAACGGCTTCTTTCCAGGCTTTGCTTTCCGGGTTAAAATTGATCGCGCCCAACAGGCGGGCAATGGTATAAATAATGCCCACCACAAACAGGGCAGGAATCACAATCATCATCAACAGAAACAACAGTAATTTCATCCTTCTCTTTTTTCTTTTTTTAAAGTAAACGGTAGTCCGGGGCCAATATCCATGTTTTTGGGCGTTCGGGCGAAACAGATCGAGTAACATTTCAGGGAACATTTGAAATACAGCCACAAAGCAGCAGCCTTACCAAATGACATGTACGGTTTTTTCGATGAATACCAAGGTTTCTACCGATGTGGATGGCGCTGCGGTTTGAAATGGTTTGAAAGGTTTGATGGTTTGAGGTGGTATCTCTTGGCTTTGAGTTACCACCTCAAACTTTTCAAACCATCAAACCTTCAAACCTCTTTTTGCCTGTGTCATCTTGCCAGTAGCCTCCACGCAATCCTGACAAAAAAATCATCTGCACCGTTTCCAAACTGACATTCCGTCAGTTTTTTCTGCGTGGCACAACGATTGATAAAACTGGGAAGCAGCAGGCTGTGAATAGTTGACATCAAACCAGCGAAAGGCCTAATAAGCAGCTGCGCACGAACAAAACAAATCAATTTCAACGAATCAATAATTTAGAAATAATGGGCAAAATAATCGGTATTGACCTTGGAACAACCAACTCCTGTGTATCGGTCATGGTCGGCAACGAACCCATCGTAATAGCAAACGACGAAGGGGCGCGTACAACGCCCTCCGTGGTCGGCTTTCTCGACAATGGCGAACGTAAAATTGGCGCCCCTGCGAAGCGCCAGGCGATCACAAATCCTAAACGCACGGTGTCTTCCATCAAACGTTTTATGGGTATGCGCTTCAGCGAATCTACCACCGAAATCAGTCGCGTTCCCTACAAAGTAGTGAAGGGCGACAACGATACCACACGGGTAGACATCGACGGCCGACCCTATACCCCGCAGGAAATCAGCGCTATGGTGCTGCAAAAAATGAAAAAAGTGGCCGAAGACTACCTCGGCGAAACGGTTACCGAAGCGGTGATTACCGTTCCGGCATATTTCAACGACTCCCAACGCCAGGCAACCAAAGAAGCCGGCGCGATTGCGGGACTTGATGTGAAACGTATTGTCAACGAACCTACCGCAGCAGCCCTGGCCTATGGCCTCGACAAGCGCGATAAAGACATGAAAATCGCCGTGTATGACCTCGGTGGCGGCACTTTCGATATATCCGTACTCGAACTCGGCGGCGGCGTTTTTGAAGTAAAATCCACCAATGGCGACACCCACCTCGGTGGCGACGACTTCGACCAGCTCATCATCGAATGGCTGGCCGCAGAATTCCTGCGCCTGGAAAATATGGATCTTCGCAAAGACCCCATGGCGCTCCAACGCCTGAAAGAAGCGGCGGAAAAAGCCAAAATCGAACTTTCCAGCAGTGCGGAAACGGAAATCAACCTGCCGTATATCACAGCGGTCGATGGTGTGCCCAAACACCTGGTGATGAAACTCAGCCGCGCGAAATTCGAGCAAATGAGCGACCCACTCGTGCAGCGCACCCTCGAACCATGCCGCAAAGCGCTGAAAGACGCAGGTCTGCGCCCCAACGAAATCGACGAGATCATTCTGGTCGGCGGCTCTACCCGCATCCCGCGTATTCAGGACGAAGTAGAAAAGTTTTTTGGTAAAAAACCCAATCGCAGCGTAAACCCCGACGAAGTAGTGGCCATCGGCGCTGCCGTACAGGGCGCTATCCTCTCCGGCAACGCCGGTGTGAAAGATATGGTGTTGCTCGATGTGACCCCGCTGTCTCTGGGTATCGAAACGATGGGCGGCATCTACGATGTGGTGATCGAATCCAACACAACCGTGCCGACCAAAAAGTCGAAAACATACTCTACCGCCAGCGACAACCAGCCGCAAGTGGAAATCCATATCCTGCAAGGCGAACGCCCCATGGCCCGCGATAACCGGGCAGTCGGTCGCTTCATCCTCGAAGGTATCATGCCTGCTCCGCGTGGTGTACCTCAAATCGAAGTAACTTTCGATATGGATGCCAACGGTATCCTATCTGTGACAGCCATGGATAAAGGCACCGGCAAACAACAAAATATCCGCATCGAAGCCAGCACCGGACTTTCCAAAGAGGAAATCGCCCGCATGAAGGCAGAAGCGGAAGCCAATGCCAATACCGACAAAGAAGTCCGCGAACGTGCCGAAAAACTCAATGCTGCCGACTCACTCATTTTCCAAACGGAAAAACAACTGCGTGAATACGGCGATAAAGTACCGGCCAACCACAAGGAGAATATCGATAAAGCGCTGATTGACTTGCGCGAGGCACACAAATCGCAGGACATTGGCCGTATCGATACTGCCACACAAGTACTGACCGACGCATGGAGCGCAGCCAGCCAGGACATTTATGCTGCTCAACAAAGCGCCAATGGCGGCGCTGCCGAAAATCCAGGCGCCGACGCGACAGGCGGCGGCGCAACAGGTGGCGGCGAAGCACAGGATGTGGAGTTTGAAGAGGTGAAGAATTAATGATGAATGATGAATGATGAATTTCAATCATCTTATTGATTATCAATAAAATATAAAGCCGTCTCGTGTAAAAACGAGGCGGCTTTTTTTATTTTTCGACCATTATCCGGTTGAAGATAGTACCACTTTTAGTATACCGTACGTGCACAGGTCGACTTATAAATTCTTCAACTCCGCCACCAACTTTTGCAAGGTATCCTTCGCGTCGCCGAAAAGCATTTTGGTTTTGGGCAGGAAAAATAATTCGTTTTCAATTCCGGCGTAACCCGCCCGCATGCTGCGCTTGAGTACGATGGTGTTTTTCGCATCCCATACCTTCAGTACCGGCATTCCGTAAATCGGGCTGCCAGGGTCATTTTCAGCAGCGGGATTTACTACATCGTTGGCGCCGACTACAATCACCACATCCGTATTAGCCAAGTTTGGATTGGCTTCTTCCATTTCCAAGAGTTTGGGATAGGGTACATCAGCTTCGGCCAGCAGGACGTTCATGTGGCCAGGCATACGGCCGGCTACCGGGTGAATGGCATAGTACACTTCTACCCCTTTGTCTTCCAGTTTTTTCTCCAGTTCGTGGCAGACGTGCTGCGCCTGCGCCACTGCGAGGCCGTAACCCGGTACGATACAAACTTTACTCGCATAAGCGCATAAAATGGCCGAATCGGTGAGGCTAATTTCCCGCACCGTCTGGTCGCCGCCGCCGGCCATACTCGAAGCGCCGCTGCCGCCAAAAGATCCGATGATCACATTCAACAGCGAACGATTCATCGCTTTGCACATTAAAATGGTGAGAATGGTGCCTGCCGAACCCACCAAAATACCACCCGTAAGCATGACTTGGTTGTGGTACAAAAAACCGCCAAATGCCGCAGCCATACCCGTAAAGGAGTTGAGCAGCGAAATAACCACAGGCATATCCGCGCCACCGATGGGCAACACAAACAGAATGCCGTACAGGAACGAAAGTGCCAGTAAAATCCAGAGTGCGGAACCGCCCAGTATTTCGGGATTAGCCACTGCAATACCCAAAATGATAAAAATCAGGGCCAATAAACCGAGATTTAAAAAAGTCAGGTAGCGCCCGCCGAAGTCTTTGATTTTTTCATCCAGTTTTCCGTAAGCCACGATACTGCCGCTAAACGACACACTACCGATAATCAGGCCGAGATATATGATCAGCAGATAACCCGACGAGCCTTCCGGATGGCTGTGGTATTCGACAAGGGAAATAATGGCCGCACAGGCGCCACCCATGCCGTTGAAAAACGAAACCATCTGCGGCATGGCAGTCATTTTTACTTTCATGGCCATGAACCAACCTATGATCGTACCGATGCCCATTGCAGCCACTATCCAGGGAATATTGC
>JAYSZC010000318.1:0-4666 GCA_043738235.1 Lewinellaceae bacterium
GTCAGCGCCGTAAACAGCACGCAACCCAGCACCACCGGAATATCGAAGTTAAGCAGGGCGGTAATGGTAGCACTGCCCAAACCCTTGAAATTGAACACATTCTCCACAAAAAATGCGCCGGTCAGCAGGGCTGCAAACCAGCCGGAAACGGCGGAGACAATGGGATTCAGGGCATTGCGCAGCGCATGGCGCATTACTACCTGGCGAGGAGGCAGTCCTTTGGCGGTAGCGGTGCGTACAAAATCCTGCGACAACACATCAAGCATGGCGCTGCGGGTCAGTTGTGTAATCAGCGCCACCGGGCGCATACCGAGGGCGATAGCCGGTAACACGATATTCCGCCAGCGCAGTTCCCAGTCGCCGAAATCGTCGAGTACAAACAGGCTGCCCTGAATATCCAGGCCCGTCCAGTCGCCGAGCGCATAGCCGAAAATCAACGCCAGCATCATCGCCGCCACATAAGACGGCAGCGAATACCCGAAAACAGACAGCACCGAGATCAGGTGATCCCAAACCGTGTGGGGCCGCAGCGCTGCCAGTACGCCAAACAGGATTCCCAGTATGGTAGCCAGCAACATGGCGATGCCGGCCAGCAGGGCCGTATTGGGAATGGCCTCGGCCAATATTTCCGCTACCGGCCGGCCGGACTGGTAGGATTCGCGGAGGTAAGGCGCTTTGAGCACCAGAGCCTCGTTATTTCCAGTTGAAAACAGCGGAACAAAGGAATATTTTCGTTGATTATCAGCCGTTTGTGGTAAAACAGATAGCGGGGAAATGTCGGCTAAGTAACGGAATAATTGAACATACAAGGGTTGATCCAAACCCAGTTCTGCCGTTTTCGCCTGCACGGTAGATGCGTCGCTACGCTGCCCGAAAGTCAGTTGTGCGGGATCGACCGGAGCCAAAAAGATGATCCCGGTAATGGTGGTCACCACCAGAACCATAACCAAAAGCCCGTAGGCAAGGCGGCGGAAAATGTATGATATCATGGTGACTGAATTTGTTTGTTGAGGATGTTGAGATTGTTGAGGGTTGAGTTGTTGAGAGTTGAGGGTGTCAACCTAAAGCCTGAGTTACCACCCTCAACAATCTCAACACCTCAACCCTCAACTACCCAACAATCTCAACATCTTAAACCACCGTTATCAGTACCTCCTGCCCCTCGATCATAAACCCGAACGGCGTCAGATCAAAACCTTCTGTCGCTGCAAATGTCTGAAAATCAGCCTCATGGCCGGCTTTAACGGCCACGAGTAGTCCGCCGCTGGTTTGTGGATCGGCCAGGAGATTGCGTTTGTAATCGTCCACGCCGGCGATTTTATGGCCGTAACTATCCCAGTTGCGGATTGTGCCACCGGGCACACATTTGTGATCTAAATAAAAATCCAGAATGGAGCGGTCGATGGTGGGTACCTGCTCAAAATGTACGATCGCACTGGTTTTACTTGCCTCACACATTTCAGATAAATGGCCGAGCAATCCGAAACCCGTCACGTCCGTCATGGCTTGAATGTAGGGCAAGGCGCCAAAACGTGCGCCTGCTTTATTGAGTTTTTTCATGCTCTCGGGAGCAATCTGCGTGTGTTCCGGCTTCAAAGCCCCTTTTTTCTGCGCGGTAGTCAGAATGCCAACACCGATGGGTTTGGTCAGGAACAATTGAGCGCCGGGCGTTGCGCCGCCGTTTTTTTTCAGGTGCGCAATCGGCAACCTGCCCGTTACAGCCAGTCCGAAAATCGGTTCCGGGCTATCGATGCTGTGGCCGCCCGCCAATGGAATGCCCGCTTCCGCACAGGCTTTCCGGCTGCCTTCTATCACCAGATTGGCCACTTCCGGCGGGAGGGTATTGATGGGCCAACCCAGAATAGCGATGGCTAATAAAGGTGTGCCACCCATAGCATACACATCGCTGATGGCGTTCACAGATGCAATGCGGCCAAAATCCTGAGGATCGTCTACAATCGGCATAAAAAAATCGGTGGTGCTGATGAGCGCCGTGCCGTCGCCGAGATCGAAAACTGCCGCATCGTCGCGCTCTTCGTTGCCTACGAGCAATTGCGGGTAATCTGGCTTCAATGCGCTGGTTTTCAGGATATGGTCTAAAACTTTTGGTGAAATTTTGCAGCCGCAGCCCGCACCGTGCGAATATTGGGTAAGCCTGTACACAGTTGCATCGGTTTCAGTAGACGTTGTCATATACTTGTATCTTTTTCTACAGGCAAACATAAAAGAAAGTAACAGGGTTTTCCCTGATTTGAAATATTACAACTGGCAATAAAAATATAATTGCTTTAAAACCCCTAATTTCGCAGCTCCGCGAAACAAAGCATGGTGCATGACACTACTGGACATATTCGCGGAGACAGTCTTGCCAAGTTTTTGAAACTTGGAAAGTCTGGGCACTCGAAAAAATGTCCAGTAGTGTCATGGTGCCGTCTGGCTGGGAACCAAAGCAGAAGCCGCAGGGTTTTCCCTCTGATATAAACCGCGAATTATCATACGACCAACTATTCAGAATGGAGTACCGTCCGAGTGACATCGAGCCAAAATGGCGCAACTGGTGGAAAGAGAACCAGACGTACAAAGTTGACAATCAACCAAGTAAGCCAAAGTATTACATCCTCGACATGTTCCCCTACCCTTCCGGCGCAGGGCTGCATGTGGGGCATCCGTTGGGTTATATCGCCAGCGATATCCTCGCCCGCTACAAGAGGTTGCGCGGCTTTAATGTGTTGCACCCGATGGGCTACGACTCATTCGGGCTTCCCGCAGAACAATATGCTATCCAGACGGGTATTCACCCGGAGGTTGCGACCGAACAAAATATTGCACGTTACCGCGAACAGCTGGACAACATCGGTTTTTCCTTTGACTGGAGCCGTGAAGTGCGCACCAGCGATCCTGCTTTCTACAAGTGGACGCAGTGGATTTTTATGCAATTGTTCAAGCACTACTACGACCTATATGCGGATAAAGCATTGTCTATCAGCGGTTTGATCGACTATTTTTCCAAAAACGGCAACGCGGGCATCCGGGCCGTGTGCGACGATGACACACCGGTTTTCAGCGCTGCCGAATGGAATGACATGGACGAACGCGCTCAACAATTGCTGTTGTTGAAATACCGCCTGACCTACCCCGGAGAAGCTTACGTCAACTGGTGTCCCGCTCTTGGTTCCGTTTTGTCAAATGATGAAGTGAAAGACGGCGTTTCTGAACGCGGCGGCCACCCTGTGGAACGAAAACTGATGAACCAGTGGAACATGCGTATCACGGCGTATGCCGATCGCCTGCTCGAAGGACTGGACAATTTGGACTGGTCGGATTCCATCAAGGAACAGCAGCGCAACTGGATCAACCGCTCGGTGGGCGCCTCCGTTCGTTTTGAAGTGGACGGCCATGAAGACGCCCTGATCGAGGTGTTCACCACCCGTGTGGATACCATTTATGGCGTTACTTTTATGGTGTTGGCGCCCGAACACGAATTGGTGCAGCAGCTCACCATTGACACACAACGCACTGATATTGAATCATATACCAAATGGGCTGCCGCACGTTCGGAGGTAGACCGGATGTCGGAAACCAAAAAAGTGACGGGTGCTTTCACCGGCGCTTATGCCATCAATCCGTTCAACAACGAACGTATTCCGATCTGGATCGCCGACTACGTACTGGCCGGTTACGGCACCGGCGCTGTGATGGGCGTACCTTCCGGCGACCAGCGCGACTGGAATTTTGCCACCCATTTCAACCTGCCGATTGTCCCGATCCTCGACAGCCAGAAAGACATTAAAAACGCTGCCGACGCCACCAAAGAAGGCCGTTATATCAACTCCGGTATCATCAACGGCATGACCTACGATGAAGCCATTCCGGCACTCATCCAATGGCTGGAAGAACGCAGCCTGGGGAAAGGCAAAACGCAGTACAAATTACGCAACGCCGTGTTCAGCCGCCAGCGCTACTGGGGTGAACCCGTGCCGGCTTACTGGAAAGACGGGGTGCCCTACCTGATCGATGAGCAGGATTTGCCGCTGGTTTTACCGGCTGTGGATAAATATTTGCCCACTGAATCGGGCGAACCGCCCCTGGGCCGCGCAGAAAGCTGGAATTACAAAGGTTACGAATACGAATTGTCGACCATGCCCGGCTGGGCGGGTTCGTCCTGGTATTTCTACCGCTACATGGATCCGCACAACGACCGGGAATTTTGTTCCAAAACCGCCACCGACTACTGGCAGCAGGTCGATTTTTACCTCGGCGGCTCCGAACACGCCGTGGGACACCTGTTGTACAGCCGGTTCTGGAACCATTTCATGTACGACCTGGGCCTGGTTCCGCACCGCGAATTTGCCAAACGACTGGTCAATCAGGGCATGATCCAGGGCCGCTCCAATTTCGTATTCCGGGCACGCGAGCGCTTTTTTGAAGAATACCTGATGCTCAAAGTACTGAACCCTTTCTTTGCCGAAATGGGGCCGATGCCCATCGTGAAAGCTGATTTTGAAGAAGAACACCAGTACGATTTCGCTTTTCAAACCAATAACCTGGTGATCGAGGTGACTTCCAGCAAACAATCGGATAAAATCGAACGCGTTTACCGCACGGCGCAGTCGGACGGCAAACGCCTGCTGGTGCTGTACACGGAAGAGTTGATCGATCACGTCAA
>JAYSZC010000319.1:0-4666 GCA_043738235.1 Lewinellaceae bacterium
GGACTACGCTGGTGCGGACGCTGCGCTATCATCCATGATATGCAGCGTTTCCCGCGCCAAGCCATTGCCATGACGATACACTTCGTAAGCGCCGACATAGATCCGTTCATCTTTTATGTCCGGCACATTGCCGGCATCTGCAGCATTTTCAGTGATTTTCCGGACGCGTTGCCCACCGCCGTCATAGACATAATACGTCGTTTCGGGGGTGCCATTATTCATGGCTTGTTTGGAGGTAGCTTGCAATTCCTCTTTGAATGTCCAGACCATATTTTGTAGATGGGGCATGGCCGTCATAAAACCATGCTGGGAATGGTGCGGGTACTGGTAGGTATTGCCTCCGATGGCAGTTGTTTTCAACCGGTTATTTTTGCTTTCGTAGGCGTAGTCGCGCGTCCAGGAGCCGTTAGCCCCGGCTTCATGGCGCATTTGCAGGATATTGCCTACGGGGTCGTATTGGTAGCGTTGGGTGTACTGGCGCATGGCCATGGCATCACCGCTGTTGTGCGAGAAGATGGCGGCGGCATCGTTCCAATTGTCGCTGGCGTCGAAATTGGGCGCATTGGTATTTTGCTCCCGGCCACCGGCGAGGATCAGGCGGTAGAGCGCATCGTACGTGTATTCGTTTTTGCCCGCTATTTTTTGGTTGTTGTAAAATACTGTCGGTATGGCCTTGTCTTCGATTTGGGTAATGTTGCCGGTGGGATCATACGAATATTTTAAATCCTGCAACACCTCGCCGCCGGCTTTGGCGCTACGCAATTGCGTTAGACGGAACGTTTCGGGGTCATAACTATAATTAGTGCTTACGTTGTTGCCATAAACGATTTGCGTCCGCTGCCCTTTGGCGTCGTAGTCTATGTTTTTGACATAATCGCTATTGGTATTGCCTTCGCGCAAGGTGACTTTTTCCAGCAGACCGGCGGGGTTAAAGGTCGGCAGGGTTATTTTGCCATCCGGGGTGGTTTGGCGTACCGGGCGGTTTAAAGCATCGTATTCCGTGCTGGTGGTAAAAGTGTGGTTCGCCCCTTCCAGCAAACTGTCTGGATTGGCAACGTCCCAATTCGGTGTGTTTTTATAATCTTTGGCAAAAATGCGGGTGCTGCGCAGCAGGTTGCCTTTAAAATCGTGGCTTTCGGAAAGCACTTTTCCGGCGGTATCGTACAAAATGGCGGCTTTGCCACGCAGGTTCTTTTGCTTGTCGTTGGGCTGGCCTTCGCCGTAGAGGATGCGCTCGTAACAATGGTTCAAAGGTTTGGGGCCGTCGCCACCTTTCACGAATTTTTTGGCCGGGCGGTGCAAGAGATCGTATTCAAAGGAAAACTCGTGCCCGCGTTCATCCCAGGTTTTGACCGGATTTCCGAGTGCGTTATTGAGCATCCACCGTTTGCCGGCATCCATGCTGGTTTGCGCCACCTGATGGCCGAGCATATCGTACTGCCAGGCCATGACTACATTGCCCCGCGCATCGGTGACGCTCAGCGCATTGCCTTCGATGTCCAGATCGGAAGTTGTGTAATAAAATTCCTCTTTTATGTTGCCCGAAGCATCTTCCCAACGGTTGTGGTCAATGCCCAGAGTCGGTCTGCCGAGCGTGTCGGTGACGATACAGGAAGGCGTATTATCATGGATTTCCGTTTTTTTGGCGGCTTTTTTTTCCGGGTGATTATCAGCTAAAGGAACACGTTTGGCGTACCACTGGCTGTCTTTTACCGTATCGTTTACATCGAACTGATACTGTTTCCAGGCATCAAAAACCACTTTGGTAAAAGTCCCGTTCGGCAATTCCGTTTTCACATTGCGCCCGGCGCCATCGTAATAAATGGTCGGCGATACGCCCTGTTCCACCCAGGCCGGGTCATTTTCATAAGCGGGCGTGGTCGAAAAATACGGTTCATACTGCTTGATCGGATTGCCTTTGTTGTTCAGGACAGTACGGCCATTGCCCACCCAGCGCAGCTGATCGCCAGTGTCGATCTCCGTTCCATCGGGCGCTTTGATCTTGCCGGGTTCGGCCTGCACTTTTTTCATGGCCACCTTACCCAGGCCGTCGCTGTATTCGAAGCTAATCTGCAAGGGACTATTGTCGGGATTTTGCTTAGTATGTTGTTCGCGGGCGATGCTGGCAACCACCGTAGGCTGTTGGGTGAAATCATAGACCATTCGTGCGCTGGCGTTGCCCAGTAAGTCTCTGGCCAGCTGCTGCAATTGACTGTAATTGCATACGTTCGGCGCGGCGGTATTGGCGATGTTGAAAAAGTCGGTGATTTGCTGGGTTTCAGCCGCTTCGGTAATTTCAGAAAAACCAAGGAGCGTATCGCCTTCTTCGCCTTGCAAGGCGTTGTTGACTGCTTTGCCTTCCACCGCCGCCACTTTCACCATACCGAGCTCATCCACGATGACCGCTGAAATATTGTCATTGATATCGCGCATGATATCAGCCGACAAGCTGCGGTAATTGAAGCGGAGCACCTGGCTTTCGTTGCCCACCGCATCTATGCTGCGTTGCATAAAAATATTCAGCGGGTCGTAAAATGCCTGCGTAACGCTGTCGAACGGGTCGGTATACCCCACCGGCGCGAAAAAGCGCTTTTTAACGTCGTCGAAGGTTTCGCCGGCTCGCCAGTGCTGCACGGTACCCGATTGGATCCACCAGTTGGTGTTGTCTTGCAGGAATTTGCCTGCCTGCATATCCGCATCGGTTACTTCAAACTTGGCGGAAAAAGGACTGGGCGTAAAAATATCTTCAATAAGATTGGGCGTATAAGCCAATTGATACGCTTCAAATGGAATAGCGCGTACGGCCTGTTGTCCGTCGGGCAGTGGCGCGGTTAAATCTTCCTTGTAAAATTTGGTTTTGACGTGTTCGATGAGGCGTTTTTGAGTGGTTGCTTCCGTATTTTTTTCAAAATATTGTATTTCTACGAGGGCAGCGATGATGCCTTTAAATTCGGGGACCGAAAAAATTGATTTTGCAGGTTTGAAGCCGGTCAATTCATAGGTTTTGGTCTGCCAGCCTTTGCGCAGATAGTAATTTTCCGGCGTGACGATATCATTGGTGACATCATTTTGGGTAAAGGTGATCCACTGCTTTTTCTGTCCTTTTCGGGCGGCTTCCTTGGCTTTTCTAATGGCGGCAGAATCACTGGCCGCATCCTGCAAAATATTCTCGTCTTTAAGGCGGGGATAGACTATCGAAACTGCCTCTAAAACATTGCCCAATTCATCGGTTTCAATATTCATGGAATGGGCAATGCGGGGGTCTTCGGGATTGCGCTCGTAGGCGTAGGTAATGGCTTCGCTTTCTTTGACGATAAAGACCGCATTGCCGTTTTTATCGCGTTCCTGCAGAAGTTGTATTTCACAGTTATGAGTGGCCACCGAATAGGGCACTTGTTCGGTTTGTCGCGCTTCCTGCTGAAATTGTATAAAAGCGGGATCGGCGTCGGTATACGCTTTGGCTTGCTTTTCATCGGCGATGCGCTTCTCCGCATCCAGCCCGAAAACTTCCTGGCGCAAGGTCATGCCTTTGCAGGCACGAAGGGCTTCGCGCCATTCAACGGCGCTCAGTTCATCGATGTCGAAACCGGTTAAATTATCCGCCGGCAGCAGAACCGCATCCGGCAATTCAAATTCAACTGCATTTGCAGTAAAGCCTTTTTTCTTGAATTCTTCGTACCAGTATTCTTTTTTAAACTGCGTTAAAATGCGCGCTTTGTCCAGAAACGCGCCGGTGTGAAACCAGGTTTTGGTCAGAACAGGTGGTTGATGATGTTCCGTGGGGACGGTATTGCTGGCGCCCGTTTTTTCAAAAACATCAAAATACTCGGTATCGGTTTGATCCACCCGGCCGAAGCCGCGAAACTCGCGTTCGGCATGGTCGTAATAGCCGTGATGGTAGCTGTACTCCGCGGTAAAGCGCACCTTCGTCACCGTTTCCGTCACAATCGTCTTTGCTACGACTTGTACCGGAAACGGCAGTTTGGAGATCCAGGGAGCCCCGTTTTGTTTATCATGCAGGTAAAACCAGGTCGAGCTTTTATATTCGACTTCCGTTTTTTTGCCAAACCCGTTTTCGTGACTGCGCATGATATGCGGCTTCCGGCCACCCATCAGATCGATATAGCGCATGGGCGCCTTGCTGTATGCAGACAATTCCGAGGACCACACGATACAGGCAGTACCGTTGCCCAACAGATCAGTAACGGCGACTTTGTTGGGTTGTTCGGTCGGGAAAAAAGGCTCGATCTCGGTGGCGTCGCTCCAGGCATTCCCACTGAAATTGAGGTAGGCCCGGAATTTATTTTTACCCAAATAAATGATGTCCGTAGCGCCGGTACCGCTGACATCCACTAATTGGAGGTAGGCCGGATTGAACAGTTCGGGATGGTCGAAGCGGGGCGAATTGCTCATGGTGATCTTCGCGCTGAATCGGCCGTAGCCCAGGTTGGCCCAGTAGCAGACTTCGCCATTGCTGATACGCACGATGTCCGTCAGCCCGTCGCCGCTCATATCGGCCAGAAAAATACTTTGTTCCTGATCGGAAAAGAGGATGGCCGGGCCTTTTTCTTCGTCATAGGGCTTTACGGAAAGTTCCGGGGCGTCATAGCCGATCTTACCCTCGTTTTCCCACCAGCAAAACGCGCCCTGGTCCTGTCGGACCAGG
>JAYSZC010000320.1:0-1914 GCA_043738235.1 Lewinellaceae bacterium
CACCACTTTTACTGGGGTGGATGTGCGGTCTTTTGCGGTGTACGACGGTTACCTGTACGCGGGTACAGAAGAAGGCCTTTTTCGCCTGTCTGCCAATGACGTCAACCCCGAAGATTTCAGCCGCTGGCAAATGCTGGGCGCTGCACAGGGTTTTCCGGCCGGCGCTTCCATCAATGCCCTGGCGGTCTGGCAAAACAGCCTGTACCTCGGCATCGACGCATCCCTGCGGCGCTACAACGGAACCACACTCGAAACCATCACCACCAATCCCGAAGGGCGCCCCGTAGTGTACATCAGCAATGAAAGTGAAGGAATGCTCATCGGCTGGAAAAGCGGATTTTCCGGAAAAGTGGAATACATCGAACCCTCCGGACTCCGCTACGAAGTGCACGGCCCCTGCGAAGCCACTTCTCCCATTTATGCCATCGAGGACGGATCGCGAAAATTCTGGTTTGCCGATGACAATGAGCAGTTCAGGTACTACGACCTGCCGCAAAACAAATGCGACCGTTTTACTTTTAACTCCCCCTTGTACCAGCATTCCGCCGAAATATCCATTGCGCGCGGCAAGGTGTATGTCGCCACGCCGGGCGCTTTACCCGACCTGTCGCCGCTGTTCCGCGACTGGGGCGTTTATATTTTTGAAGATGGGCGCTGGAAACGGTTTTCGGTACAGTCCAACCCCGAATTGGGCGACGAATGCGGTTTATCGCACTGGCGCGTTGCGGCGCATCCAACGGAAGACCGGTTTTTTGTCGGTAGTTTCACCGGCGGTTTAATTGATGCGACCAAGCCGGGCGATCCCACGAAATGTTATACGCAACACAACTCCGCGCTGCAAAATGCAGGCGCATCGGGCCAAAACCGCACCGCTATCGGCGGGATGGCCTTCGATGAAGACAATAACCTGTGGATGAGCAATTACGATGCCGTTGCGCCGATAGCCGTATTGAAACCCGATGGCACGATCCGCAATTTTTCCGGTTCGCCCGTCAACAACCTCCTGAATGTGGTGGTCGATCAGAACGGCTACAAATGGTTTGTAACGGCATTCAACGGCGGCGTGCTGGTGTACGACAGCGGACAAGATCTGGACAGTCCCGCCGATGACCGCTACCGGCTGATCACCAGCGCCAACAGCCAGTTGCCCACCAATACGGTGTACAGCATAGCCGTCGATCTTGATGGCGATGTGTGGGTGGGGACCCAGCAAGGGGTTGTCAGTTTCGAATGCGGCAGCAATGTATTCGACCCCAATTGCACGGGCCGCCGCCGCATTGTAACGGTAGACGGATTCAACGCCTACCTGCTGGAAACCGAAGAGGTGCGCTCGATCGCCATAGACGGCGCCAACCGGAAATGGTTCGGCACCAACAACGGCGTTTTTGTGCAGTCGCCCGATGGCATCGATCAGGTAGCGCTGTATACCAATACCAACAGCGCCTTATTTGACAACACAATCACGGATATTGCGATCGACCAAAAAACGGGAGAAGCCTGGATCGGTACGGAAAAAGGAATCGTCTCGCTGCGCATCGAAGCAACGGAAGGCGGGCGCATCAACAGTACGGCGCCTTATGCCTACCCCAACCCGGTGCGCCCCGACTACGACGGCCCCATCGCCATTTACGGACTGGCCCGAGACGCTAATATAAAAATCACGGATATTGCCGGCAACCTGGTATATGAAGGAAAATCACTCGGTGGTCAGGCCGTCTGGAATGGCCGCGATTACCTGGGCCGCCGCGCCGCATCGGGGGTTTATTTAGTGATGGCAACCAGTTCCGAAAGTTTTGATACGCCGGATGCGATTATAACGAAGGTGGTTATTTTGAATTGAGGTTTTTTTTACCACATAGATCACATAGGGGATTCACATAGAGCACATAGTTCGCCGCCGTTGTTGGCGTCCCC
>JAYSZC010000321.1:0-4665 GCA_043738235.1 Lewinellaceae bacterium
GTAACAAATACCGGCGGTACCCCTTCAATCACCGTTACGGTGAATGTACAGGTGCTGATATTGGCGGGGCTTGCACCGTCGCGATACGTGTAGGTCACGGTGTTAACACCCGTCGGGAACTGTGCATTCCTGTTCAGGGAGTTACCTGTTACGGTAATAGGCGTCAGGTTTTGAGAAATCGCTACCGGGCCGCTTACTTGTGTAACCGGAGGAGTACAATCCTGGAATGAAGTAAAATCGGGATCAGCCCATCCTGAAGGATGTGGCAGGGTACAAACCAACGGACTGCCGATGGTCAGTGTTATACTGGGCGGGCAACCTGAAACAACAGGGCCGCTTACGTCACGCGCCTGAACGGTGATCGCGCAGGTTTTTGTATTCCCGGCGGCGTCTGTTGCGGTATAAGTAGTCGTAGAGGTAGACGGGTAAGTCAGGGATGGGTCTAAATCCACGGTAATCGATACCATTGCAGTACTGGAGATATTAATTGTACCGGCGCAGTTGTCGGTTGCATTCAAAGTCAGCGTAAACGTACCTAAGCATGTGGAAGGTGCGCCCACGTCCACAAACTGAGTACCCACAGGGCAGTTTGTGAAATCTGGTTTCTGTGTATCTATAATATTCACCGTGAATGTACAGAAGCCCGGATTGTTCGCGGCATCGCGCGCCGTGTACGTAAAGATATAGGTGCCTTTACTCAACGTGCTTCCGGAGACATAATTCACCGGAGTCATGCTTGGCGGATTCACATAGGTTACAGTCATGCTGACAACACCACAGTTATCCGTAAACACCGGTGCATTCCAGGTTGGAATAGTGGAACATTGATTCAGGGCTGTATTAAAGTTCAAGGTAGAACCACAAATAGTAGAGCTCGTGGATGGTACCACCAAATCCTGAATCGTTACGCTAAACTGGCAGGAAGCGGTGCTGCCGGAATAGTCCGTAGCCACTACTTTCAAAATGTGTGTGCCCACACTCAATTGACTGCCCAAAGGCAGCGGCGTATTAGGCAAACGGGTGAAGGCAAAAGTGCCCGGGTCGCAACCTGTACCACCACCGAATGCGCCCAATTGAGTTGCAAAGGAATTGGCTGCAAGGGTATAATAGCAGTTGTTGGCATCGGTCGGCAGACTGCCAATAGAACCCTGGAAAGAAGGGCAATTGGTAAAGGAAGGCGCCACCGTATTTGTTACTTTTACCTTGTAGGAACAGGTTTGTGTATTACCCGAAGCATCCGTAGCAGTGTACAACAAGGTTGATATGCCTTCATTGAAGTCTAAAGAAAGCATACTGCCACCAACTACCGGAGTAGAAGCCAGGGTTGTAGCGCCGCTAATTACAAGTGTGTAAGTAAGCGTACCCGGTATAGTGCAAGATGTTGAATTGTCTGTCACTAAGGGGTGGGTAATGGTATAATTAAGTGAACATAAAGCGCCCGCGCTTAAATTTACATCCGACGTAACGCAGTTGCTAAATACCGGTTTCTGGTTGTCGAGTACCGTCACTGTCAGGGTACAAATAGACACATTTCCACTGGCGTCTGTGATGGTGAAATTCACAGGATTGGTTGTTCCTATTTCAAAACGCCAGAAATCAGACCCCATTGGGAAGTTCTGGGAAGGCGGCCCATAAAAGGGGCCGTCTACGGAATCCACTCCTATGGGGCAGTTGTCACCAATCTGATTGCCGCTTGGTTTCGGTAAAAATACATCCGCATAACAAACGCCTGGTGAAGCTACCGTGGTGATCGGACTTGGACAAGTAATACTCGGGAACTGACCGTCCATCACTATTATATCAAACGATAAAGTTGTAAGACTGCAATTATTTGCCTGATCACAAACACTGTATGTGACCCGGGTAGTACCAACCGGGAACGTGGCGCCCGGGCTTGAGCTGGGTACTGTTACAAAAGCAACCGGTAAACCGGGCGCATCAAATTCGTACAAAACCCGGCGCTGCGCCGGACCACTGCAATTTTCAGTAGCAGTAAAAGTCGGCTCCGTCCAGGTGGCTACCGCGCCGCAAGCATTGGCAGGCGTGAACAGGGACTGATTGGAAATAGAGCTCGGAGTCCAGGTTACCGTACTGGGCGCGTCCTGGTCAGTTACTGTTACGGTAAAGAAACACTGGATGCTATTGACGCCTTTTGTTGCCGTATATACCACGGTTTCTGTTCCAATCGGGAAAGCATAACCGGGGCTGCGGGTACCAAAAGTGGTAACTCCTACGGAGGTACCTGTTGTGCAGTCGAGACCGATGGGTGGCGTCCAGGGGACAATTGCTTTACATGTTACCGGATCGGCAGCAATCGGCAAGGGGAAAGAAGGGCAACCCGGGTTGAAAAACAAGGGTTCATTCGTGATGACAATCGTCTGCGTCCGCGTAGTGACGTTCGCAGGAGTGGCATTATCAGTGAATGTATAAGTAATGGTGTAAGTACCCGCTACGTTGAAGGTATAGGTAATGTTCGGGTAAGTGCCCGTTGTGGAAGCAGGAGCGGGACTTATGGAAACACTGGCTGTCACGGTGCCCGCACAATTATCGGTAACCGTAAAAGCAGGAATGTTAAAAGTTGCTACATTGAACGTTGAGCAGATGGACATCTGCACAGTCGGCAAGGTAGCCGGAGCAACTGCCGGAGGCGTTACGTCGCGAATAACGATATTGGTAATACAAGTGGCTGTATTACCGGAATTGTCCGTAGCGCGCAGTATCAACTGGTAAGGCAGGTTGTTAGGTGGCAAAAACGGCGGCGCCGTAATACTCGCACAGTTGAATTGAAATACCGAGGGTGGTTGTGCATCCACCGTGAAAGTCAGCGGACAGTTGTCCGTAAACTCATTCGGCACCGTATTCGGATTTACCACGCCCATTACCGCCTGTCCATTAGCGTCCAGATCGACGAAATAGGGGATCGTAGCATGACAGAAGCCCGCATTAATAACCGGAACGGCAGGTAACTGGGTGTCATTAACATCTATATTGACAATACAGGATACCGCACTCTTTACGCCGGTCACGGTATTGCGCGCTGTGATGCTAACAGGAACCAAGCCGGCTACATCATCACAATCAACGCTGGAAAGCGAATAATCGACAACTGCGGTAAGGCATCCGTTAGCGTTAGCAGTAGGCGTACCAATATCCGCAGGGAGAATGGTGTAGTTGCCGGTTGCATCCAGGGTCACAGTATAGGTGCCGCCGCAACCGGGCCCGCTGCCAAACGTGAAGGTAGGCGGTGTGTTACAGGTCTGATTCTGGAAATACACAAATTTTCCGTCTAATTTACCTGAAATAGCATCCTGGTCGCCATCGCCATCGAGGTCTCCGAATGCAGGATATGAAAATTCAGAAGGTGCTGCAGAAATATCCAGCCCGTTGAGGGGGTTGTTGGTAGCCGGAAATTCTGAAAAATTGCCGGTTAACTGGTTGACTTCCCGGTACTGGAAGCCTCCGCTACGCGTACCGGAAACGATGGCAAAAATACCGTCGCAGTTCATGTCTACCACACCGACCGTGGCGCTGAGGTCGCCACCGGTAAGAATACGCGGTACGGGCCGGCCATCAATCGTTGTAGTTACCGGCATAAATGGTAACACCCCATTCGCGTCTGTGAACCGTGGGAAATAAGGGTTGTTTTCGTCTCCTTCATTTTCTAAATGGCGGAATTCGCCGTTGGCATTGCCTACCACGGCGTCTAAATCGCCATCTCCGTCCGTGTCTAAGAAACCGACCGTTGAGTTGACACCGATGTCGTAAAGCACACTGAATTCATCTTCTTCGAGTGGATTGCCAAATCCGAACTGTTCTGTAAAAACGCCGCCATCATTTCTGTAATAATGGAAACGGCCCAGGTTGTCGCCGGAAAAAAGATCCTGGTCGCCGTCGTCGTCAATATCTGCGAAAGCCGGAGTAGAGAAACTACCTACATCAATTCCTGCGAAAGGATTTGTTACGGCAGAACTCCATGTCGGTGTGCCAGGGGTAGCAGGATCGTAGAAGGCAGTACCGACATTCTCATAGTACATAATAGTACCGGCATCATTGCCTGATACGATGTCCCACTTGCCGTCTTCATTGAGGTCGACTAAAACAGGGGCGGAACGGTTTCCGGCATCAAAGGTGGCTAAGTTGCCGATGGTTGTAGCAGCAGAGAAGTTGTATTGTGCCTGAACTCTACTTGCTAACAAAGTGAAAAAAGAAATGAGCAGGAATAGGAGTAGTTGCTCATTTGTAGTGGATGGGTATCGCAGGGGCATGCATATACCTCCGACTAGCGCGTTGCCGCGCTTGGGATTTGTAAACTTTTCCATGAGGACTCGTTTAACGGTTAGAGAATCTGTTGCAGTAGATGTCGGAAACAACAGGTGCGCCAAGGGAACGGACGCAGGGGATGAGGATTCGGTGTAGAAGATTAAAAGAATGAGGTCAAAATTATGAAATAATCCAAATGATTACCAAATTAATGACAACAAATTTATAATTTTTACCGCAAAGCCAGTCAGGTTTGAAAGGTTGAGAGGTTTATGGTGGAGTGGTTGGGTGCAGAATTATTCCCGCAAGGTTTTGTCGCTTGTCTTGTGTTCGATACTTTTGCTCCATATTGTGACACGCTCTACGGTGTACACCGTGTTGCGCACGTAGAGTGGACGGATCCCG
>JAYSZC010000322.1:0-4663 GCA_043738235.1 Lewinellaceae bacterium
CGAAACACCAAACACGAAACACCAAACACGTTTTTGCTCTTTGTTTCCTCCTTTTTTTGTACGCACCTGGTTTTTCGTAAGCCCCTGGACGCGCGCAAAAGCAGGATTCTATGCCCAGGCAGCCTGGCAGACCATTCCGAGTTACCAATCCATTTACGATAAATCTGCAAACAATGGAAAGCGGGCTTTGGAAAGAGAAATTACTGAAAATGCCTTTCAACTATATGGAGAATACGGCATTACGCGCAAAACAACCGTATGGGTGGCCATTCCCTACCGTTTTGTACGCTCCGGCGATGTGACAGGCAATACGCCGACTCAACTGCAAGCAGGCGCCCTGCGTGGATTCGGGAATATTTCAGTGGCTGTCCGGCAAAATTTCAGGAATGGAAAATTTGCTTTTAGTGGCCAGATGAGAATTGATCTGCCTAAGGATAAAGAAAGTCAGCTCACCGGATTGAGTACCGGTTACGATGCCCTGACTCTGTATTCCACACTTAGCGTGGGTCAGGGCTTTGGAAAATTTTACTGGTACGCTTATACCGGATGGGGCGCACGCGGCATCTTCACCAACCACTTTATCCATGCCGGTTCGGAAGCCGGTTTGAAATGGCGTAAACACTGGCTCATACTGTTCACCGATTATTTGCAGAACATCGGCACGGAAACTTATTGGGTGTCGCCGGCCAATATTAAAACGGGGCTTTTCCTTCCCGATCAGAGTTATTGGGCTTTCGGGGGCAAAGGAATTTTTGCGTTCAATCGCTTTTTCGGCGGCATGCTTACCGCTGCCGGGGCATTCGACGGCGACCTGGTACCCAGCCAACCCGCGTATTCCGCAGGTCTGTATTTTAAATGGGATTAACCTTGCTGCTCTAAATACAAGGTTTTAGCGAAAAAATCAGGACGCTGGTCGGGAATTAATGCCCGCATCAGGCGCCTCCTATGCATTTTTGCTTCTCACAATTCACAACTCACAACTCACAATGAAAAGCAACCACGAAATTGATTACAAAATTCACGGCGAAGAGATGCAATGCGTTGAAATCGAACTTGATCCGCAAGAGACTGTCATTGCCGAGTCGGGCAGTTTTATGTTTATGGACGAAGGCATCGAAATGGCTACCGTATTTGGAGACGGCAGCGGTCGTGCGGAAGGATTTTTCGGCAAACTCATGACCGCCGGCAAACGCCTGCTCACAGGAGAAAGTCTGTTTATGACGACTTTCACCAACCATGTACACGGAAAACAAAAAGTAACTTTTGCAGCGCCTTATGCCGGCAAAATTGTGCCTTTAGACTTGATGCATTATAACGGTAAAGTCATTTGCCAAAAAGATGCGTTCCTCTGTGCCGCCAAGGGCGTACAAGTAGGTATTGAATTTCAGCGCAAACTCGGTACCGGCCTGTTCGGCGGCGAAGGTTTTATTATGCAAAAATTAGAGGGCGACGGCATGGCATTCGTTCATGCGGGCGGCTATATCCTCGAACGCGAATTGCAGGTCGGTGAAACCCTGCGCGTCGATACGGGTTGTATTGTTGCATTTACGAGTAGGGTAGACTACGATATCCAGTTTGTAAAAGGTGTGCGCAATATGGTTTTCGGCGGCGAAGGTTTGTTTTTTGCCGTGCTGCGCGGCCCCGGTAAAGTATGGCTGCAATCGCTGCCGGTGAGCCGATTGGCTGCCAAAATCATTTCCTACGGCACCTACAACCGCAAAGACGAAGGAAGTATCCTGGGCGGCCTGGGTAATATGCTGGATGGGAACTAAATGATTATGACAAATTGGAATGTTGCTCTACTTTTGCGGCCCCTTGGGAAACTTTTATCACGTTTTTTTCATTCCCTTGTGGCAACAACCAACGCAACACAGATATGGACTTTGTTTCAGAACTCCGCTGGCGCGGACTTATTCACGATGTAACACCGGGTATTGAAGCGCACATGCAAAAAGGCCCGATACGCGCTTATATCGGTTTCGACCCTACGGCTTCTTCGCTGACGATCGGAAATTACGTCCAGATTATGCTGCTGACCTTTCTGCAACGCGCAGGACACCAGCCCGTCGTGCTCATGGGCGGTGCTACCGGGCGCATCGGCGACCCGAGCGGAAAAGACAAGGAACGCGAATTAAAAAGTTACGACGAACTGGATGGTAATATTGCCCGTCAGATGTTGCAAATGAAGCAATTTCTGAACTTCGATCCCGCGCTGCCTAATCATGCGCTGTTGCTCAATAACTACGACTTTTACAAAGACATGAACGTACTCGATTTCCTTCGGGATGTCGGTAAGTACCTGACTGTCAATTACATGATGTCCAAAGAAAGTGTGAAACGCCGCATAGAAGGAGAAACGGGTATATCCTTTACCGAATTCAGTTACCAGTTGCTGCAAGGTTACGATTTTGTGCTGCTGCATCGCGAGCACAGTATCAGCATACAAATGGGCGGTTCGGATCAATACGGCAATATCACTGCCGGGGTAGAACTGGCCCGTAAGATCGACGAAGCCAAGGTGTTTGCCCTCACTACGCCGCTGCTGACTAAAGCGGACGGCGCCAAATTCGGCAAAAGCGAGGGCGGCAATATCTGGCTGGACCCGACCATGACCAGCCCCTACAAATTTTACCAGTTCTGGTTGAATGCGGATGACCGCGATCTGCCCAAATACCTGCGCTACTTCTCACTGCGCGGCAGAGAAGAAATTGAAGCGCTGGAAAACAAGGAGACTCCACAGGCGATCAAACGCATTTTTGCAGAAGAAATGACCAGAAGGGTGCATGGGGATGCGGCTTTTGAATCGGTATTGGCGGTTTCGGCATTGCTGTTCGATCCCAAAGCCGATGTGGAAACGCTGCGTAGTCTCGATGCCAACATGCTGGCGCAGGTAGCGGAAGAAATTCCTTCGCCAAAAATATCTGCTTCCTTATTGCAGCAACCTCAAAATCTGTTGGACTTTTTGAGCGAACACACCGATATTTTATCGAGCCGAAGCGAAGCAAAAAAAGCGATACAGAACAATGCCATTTCTGTCAATAAGGTCAAAATTACTAATTTGAATAACACATTAAGCGATGCAGACTTGCTGCACGGCCGTTTTATAATGGTGGAAAACGGAAAGAAAAACAAGTTTTTGGTGGAGATCACTTAAACAATTCCGCCAACTGCAACTCAAATCCCGGCAACACTTCCCCACCTGATAATGTGTCATCAAAGGAAACCGTCTGGATATCGCCGTTCTCCGTGTACACAAATGTTTTGCGGCCTTTTGGGTCGACGAGCCAGCCCAATCGGCAGCCGACGGCGATATATTCCTCCATTTTCTCCTTCAAATAAGCCAGGCTTTGATCTTCCGACCGAAGTTCCAGTACAAAGTCCGGCGCAATGGGTGCAAAGCGTTTGCGTTCAGCCCGGGTCAATGCTTCCCAGCGGTCTTTGCGTATCCAAGCTAAATCGGGTGAACGTTCAGCGCCGTTGGGTAGTTTAAAACCGGTGGAAGAGTCGAAACCTTCTCCCAATTGATATTTTCGATTCCAAATGGCCAACTCTGCTACAATTTCAAAGTTCTTATTGCCAGTTTCAGAAGTTGTTGGAGCCATAATGAAGATGTTTTTCTGTGCATTGCGCTCGATGCGCAACTCGGGATTAAGTTGACAGAACTCCAAAAATGTTTCATCATTCAGGCCTTTGTCAGGAATCTTAAATGAAAGCCCTGGAAAAGTTTGTTTCCCTTGCTCAGGAGTAGTACTCAGTACTGCTGTCATACGGTGTGATTTTAAACAAATTTCAACCTTTTCATGAACACAAAACACTTGATTATTCGAAAAATAAGGGAAATTGCACGGTATGTTGAAAATCTAAAATAGATCTGCCAACCGCAACTCAAATCCAGGCAACACCTCGCCACCCGATAAGGTGTCATCAAAAGAAACGGTCTGAATATCGCCGTTCTCCGTGTACACAAATGTCTTGCGACCTTTTGGATCGACAAGCCAGCCCAAGCGGCAGCCGACAGACATGTATTCTTCCATTTTTTCTTTCAGATGCGCCAGACTTTGATCTTTCGAGCGAAGCTCCAGTACAAAATCCGGCGCAATGGGCGCAAAATGATTGCGTTCTGCAGAGGTCAATGCCTTCCAGCGATCTTGGCGTATCCAGGATACATCAGGCGAGCGTTCTGAGCCGTTGGGTAGTTTAAAGCCCGTGGAAGAGTCGAAGACTTCTCCCAGTTGGTGTTGTTTGTTCCAAATGCCAAACTCTATGGTCAGTTTAGCATTTCTGTTTCCTGTTTCAGAGGTAGTGGGCGGCATAATGAAGATGTTTTTTTGTGCATCGCGCTCGATGCGCAACTCTGGATTAAGTTGACAAAACTCAAAAAATGTTTCATCATTCATGACGCTGCCGGGTAGTCTGAAAGAAATGCCCGGAAATGTTTGTTCATCTTGCTCCGGAGTAACATGCAGTGCTGCTGTCATAAGAAATGATTTTGAAACAAAAATAACGGAATTTCACAAATATCCGCAACTGAAAAACAGTATTACCGTTTTCCATCCCGATAACTAATATAGCCGCCGCAAATTGGTTTTGAAAGAAACTGAGGATTAGAATTATAACTTTGTGGCATGGAACGTAAATTTTTGAGCAAAATTGAACGCGCTTT
>JAYSZC010000323.1:0-1911 GCA_043738235.1 Lewinellaceae bacterium
GGCGACCGGCAACAGATCGCGCAGGGGAGCATGTACTTTCATGCCGCCCATGTGGATGGTTGCTTTTTGCCCTTTGATCGTTTCAATGCGCCCGGTCGCGCCGCCTGCCCGGAGCCGGACGAAATCGCCTTCCGCCAATGGGCGGCTGGAGGCAGAAGGCAGGTTTTGTTCTTCCAGTTTGATTACTTCGGCATTGACATCATTCACCTGACGCACTTTTTCTGTCCTTTCCAGCCTCAATTGGGCGCTGATTTGCTGGGCTTTCTCCAGGTTTCGCTCATCTTTCAGTTGCCGGACCAGGCGATCTACTTCCCTGCCGGCTTCGCTGCTCTGGCGCAATTCGTGCTCTTTTTGGTCGAGTTTCAGGCGTTTCCGCTTCACATCGAGGTCGTGTTGCAGGGAGTCATACGATTTTATCAGGCGTTCCAGCGATTGTTCTTTTTCAGAGACGAGGCGCAGTTTCTCTTCCAGTTCCTGTTTTTCCCGTTGCAGTTCAATCAGGATGTCATCGACAGCCGTTTCCGGGCCGGTTTTATTGCGGGCATAACCGATCAGGTCTTTGGATAATCCGCTTTTTTCCGCAATTTCAAACGCATAACTACTGCCGGGCCGACCCACTTTGAGTTCGTAGGTGGGCGAAAGTGTATCCTTGTCAAAGTGCATATTACCGTTCAGGATACCCGGATTTCGGAAGGCAAACACTTTTAAATTGGAATAGTGCGTTGTGATAACGGCGTAAACTCCTTTGCGGTGCAATTGCCGCAAAATAGCCTCTGCAATAGCGCCGCCCGGTTTGGGGTCGGTACCGCTGCCCATTTCGTCGATCAACACCAAGGTCTGCGGGGTGGCTTTTTCTAAAAAAGCGCGGGCGTTTTGCAGGCGGGAAGAGTATGTGCTCAGGTCGTCATCGAGGCTTTGTTGGTCGCCGATATCTGCAAATATCTGTTGAAAAACCCCGAATTCGCTCAGTTCGTGCACCGGAACCAGCAAGCTGCTTTGTACCATCATCTGGAGCAGGCCGACCGATTTCATAGCCACCGATTTTCCGCCGGCGTTGGGGCCGGACAGGATAAGGATATGATCTTCGGCATTCAGGCGGAGTTCAAAAGGGATTGTTTTACGACCCTGCGCCTTGTTTTTCAGGTATAGCAGCGGATGGTAGCCTTTTTTGATCCCGATAACCGGTTTTTCTTTCAAAATGGGCATACCTGCGCGCATGGAAATGGCCAGCCGCGCTTTGGCTTGAATAACATCGAAACGCACCAATACTTCCAGGTACTGCCGAATGACGTAGCTGTATGGGCGGATTGTCTGGCTTAAATCGCGCAGAATGCGGAATATTTCGCGCCGTTCGTCCTGTTCAAGGTCGAACAAGTCGTTGTTGATTTCAATGACCGCTTCCGGCTCGATAAAAGCCGTACGCCCGGTTTCCGATTCGTCGTGGATAATTCCCCTGATTTTGCGTTTGTGTTCAGAGGGGACGGACAGCACGCGGCGGTGGTTGCGGAAACTTTCCGGGGTGTCGGAAAGCATGCCTTTGGCGCGGTATTCCTGTATAATCTGCCGGAAACGCCCGTCCAGTTCACGCACTTTTTGCTGTATATCGCGGCGGATACGCATCAGTTCCGGCGATGCATCGGGCCTTATTTCACCTTTTTCATCAAATACGGCTGCGATAGCCTTGGCGAGTCCTTCATCGTAGGAAAGCGCCCGGGTCAGGTCGTATAATTTAGGGTAAATTTCTTTTTTTGCACCGCCGGCAAAGTATTTAAAAATATCACGCATGACGAACAGAATCCGCAGGATACCCTGGAATGATTCGGCTTGCAAGGTATATCCGTCAATGTCGAGCAATTTCAAATCCGGCGTGATATCAGGGAATGCTTCAATCGGGAAGCGGTCGTTTTTTTC
>JAYSZC010000324.1:0-4653 GCA_043738235.1 Lewinellaceae bacterium
AAAGGATAAGTAGCATATATGGTAGGAGAGTGAAAAGGTCTTTCCCAAACTATATTGCCCTCCTCATCTATCTTGGTAGTTAATATCTGAATATTTACCGTATCATTGAAGTAGTACGGGCCAACAGCATAAACATTGTTATTTAAATCAGTTGAAATAGTGGTTAGCCTTGCAACTGCGGTGTTGGGTGGGAAAGTGTCAATAGAAGGCTTAATATATTGCCACATCAACCCACCTTTGGAATCAAATTTGGTTATTTTATATTCGCAGCATTGGTCGCCTACCAGGAAATTACCCTTTTCGTCTATATGATAAGAGGAGAAAAAATCATCAGTAAATGTTTCCGTAACATTAAAGTCAAGTGTTGTACCATCCATACCCACCTGCAAACAACAAAGCCTTGTCCCTTCTGCCGAACCGTTACGCCCCCAGACATAGAAAGCATCATTAATAATCCTTGTTGCCAAACCTGTAAAACCGTAACTACCTTCCGTGTATATAGATTCCCAAAGAACTTCACCAGAAGAGGAAAGTTTGAGTAACATCAGGCCAAAATCGTTAATTTCAGTGTACTTGATATTTCCTGCTACATAAATATTTCCTTCATCATCTGTCAATAGGTCACGAGCCGCACACGTAATGGGCTGTGAACTGCCGTAGTAAAATGTCCAGAGTGTGTCACCGTCAGCGCTATACTTGACCAACACAAACCGGGAGGATGAATTACATAATGAATAAACGGAGCCCTCCGCATCCGAAACGCAATCTTGTATGGTCTCTGTGGCTGGTGTGTCGTACTTGTTTTTCCACAGTAAGTTACCCTCCATATCATATTTCATAGTTACCATACCCAATACGGGGCCTGGATTATATGTTTCTCCTAAAGTAATGATGTTGCCGAGGGCATCAAAAAAAACTTTTGAATCGTTACCGCCGGTAGGTTCCATGCGCACCCATTCGGGTTCAATATTTTGGGATAAAAGCGTCTGTATACATCCCAAAAATAGCAGGCCAATAATCTTGCTTTTCATATTTTAAGCGTATTAAAGGGTAATAAAAACGGCGGCAGCGCCGTATGTCCAACATCACGCGCGGTCATTCCTCAACCCTCATTCCTCATCCCTAACTAAACAGCCCCAACACATCTTCCTTCGTCAGTTTTTTAATAAAGCCCTGTTCCGTGCTGATCAGTTCTTTGGCGATGCCTTTTTTCTTTTCCTGCAGGATGAGGATTTTTTCCTCGATGGTGTCTTTGCAGATCATTTTATAGGCAAACACCTTTTTCGTCTGTCCGATGCGGTGCGCGCGGTCGATGGCCTGCTGCTCCACGGCGGGGTTCCACCAGGGATCGACGAGGTACACGTAGTCGGCTTCCGTGAGATTAATGCCGACACCGCCGGCCTTGAGGCTCATCAGGAATACCCGGCAATGATCCGATTCCTGGAAGCGGCCTACCCTTTGAGCGCGGTCTGTTGTGGCGCCGTCCAGGTATTCGTACGGAATTCCTGCTTTTTCGAGGTGTTGTTTGATTAAATCCAGCATTTTCAGAAACTGGGAGAAAACGAGGATTTTGTGGTGTCCGGCATTCTCTTCAATTTCACGAACGATCTCTTCTAATTTCGCAGACTCGTCGCCATAATCGGCATCGTCGGAAAGCAGGGCCGGGGAATCGCAGATCTGGCGCAGTTTCAACAGCCCTTCGAGGATCAGAAAGGCGGCTTTGTCCTTGCCGTCCGTTGTCATTTTATCAGCAATTTTCTTGCGGTACATCTCTCGGAACGTATCGTATACTTTGCGCTGTTTTTTGCCCATTTCACAAAACAAGGTCATCTCCGTTTTGTCGGGCAGGTCTTTGGCTACCTCGTCTTTGGTGCGTTTGAGGATAAAGGGGTAAATCAGTTTGCGGAGCGCCCGGGCGGCGTTTTCATCGCGGTGTTTGTCGATAGGCGTTGCAAATTCGGTTCTGAAAAAATCCTGGCTGCCAAGCAGTCCGGGATTTAAAAAATCCATTTGCGAATACAGGTCGAAGGTGTTATTCTCCACCGGCGTGCCGGTCATCACCAGCCGATTTTGAGCGCTCAGCAGTTTAACGGCTTTCGACACCTGCGCCTGCGGGTTTTTGATGGCCTGCGACTCATCCAGAATCACGTAATGAAAGGGAAAATCTTTCAGGTATTCGATGTCGCTGCGTAGGGTGCCGTAGGTGGTCAGCACAATGTCGTAGTTGCGAAAATCGCCGGTGTCCTTGCTCCGGCCTATCCCCCGGTGGACGAATACGCGTATTTCGGGCGCAAATTTCTGCACCTCGGCCTGCCAGTTAAAGATCAGCGTCGTGGGCACCACCACGAGGTTGACGGCGTCGGGTTTTTCTTCTTTTTGGGCCTGTAGGAACGTGAGTACCTGGAGTGTTTTGCCGAGGCCCATATCGTCGGCTAAGCAGCCACCCCAGTTGAATTCTTCGAGAAAGCGCAGCCATTTGAAACCTTCCATTTGGTAGTCGCGCAGGTCGGCGCGCGCGTTTTTCGGTAGGTTTACCGCTTTTATTTCCTTGAAATTCAGGAGTTTATTCTTTTTCTCCATGATTTCCTGCAACAGTTTTTCATTGTCGATCTGATCGTACAAATCGTCGATGATGGAAAAGTGCAGTTTGGAAAGATGTACCGAGTCGTTTTTGACCTGGCCGAATTTGAACAGCGTAGCGTATTTGGTCAGCCATTCTTCGGGCAACATGCCGATGGTTCCGTCGGCGAGCTGTACGTAGTTTTGTTTGTTGACCACCGCTTTTTTGAGGTCGTTCAGGGACACGAACTGCTCGCCGAAAGATATTTCCATCTGCATATCGAACCAGTCGATACCCGAAGAGGCCCTGATTTTGAAGGCAGGGCGGTGCTGGTTGTATTTGAATTTTTTGAGTTGGGCAAACCCGAATACGGCCATGCCGCGGGCGCTTGTTTCTTCAAAAAACCGGAACAACCAGTTGTTTTTCAGCATCTCGGCAAACGGCAGGTAAAAAAAGGATTGGCCCGCCTGGCGTTGAAAATCGGGGTGCAGGTTTTCAAAAAAATCCAAGAGCGCTTTTTCAGGTGCAGGATCGCGTTCCCAGACCGTGATGTTGCCGTCGGCGTAGGAGACCCTGTTTTTTCTGCCGTCGACGGAAAACTCCCATTCTTCCGCGGCATCCTTCAGGCCCTCATTTTGATAGGCAAATGCGGGGACAAAGAGCAGGTTTTCTTCATCTTCTTTCAGGTAAATACGCTCTTCTTTGAATTGAAGTATTTGATAATCAATGGGTTTGTCAATATTCAGATCGACTGAAAAATGTTGGGTAAGCGGCAGCACAAAGTCGGCTAGAAACTCTTCCAGCAATGTGGCACGAACACTTATTTTACCTGCAGCGCCGAATTGTTGCGACAGCGCAGCGTCTTTCCAGTCGGCAAAACGCATGATTTTATTTCCGAGGCTAAACAGCCAGAAACCGTGTCGTTTGATCTCTTTGACGGAAACTTCTGCATCCTCTGTTGCGATGCGGCATTCCAGCACAGCAAGACCGTCTTCTTCCCGGTAGGTCAGGTTCAGCCTTGCCGGGTGGGTGTCTACCTGCACCCGCTGCATCGAATTGATCTGGTGGTATGCGCTTGGACTGAACAGCGTTATTTTATCTTTCAACATGGGAAAAACCTGTTCCCACAGCGTACCGATGTAGGTTTCTGCAACACGCAAACTATCTTCGCTCAAGTCCCCTTTAGAAAAATTATACACCCAGCGCGGCAGGGCTGCGCCGGCATTGCGGAGCGCGTCCATAACGCTGCCGGTTTGGAAACGTTTTCTGGCAATACCCAGCAGGATGCTGTCTTCCGGGGTAATGATGGGGATTTCGGTATTGTAGCCGCGATATAGATCGTCTATTTTGGAGATATGTGAAAGTTTGTCTTTCAGCGGGTTGTACCGGGCAGTGAGGGGAGTCAGTACGATGTCCGGGAGGCTGTTTTCGTTTTGCAACGTAAAGGCAAAAATTAAAACGGTATTGTTCTCCCGTTCTTCCTCCGTCATTTTCGGGATTTTAAAAACCTGGTTGTCGGGGTTTATTTTTGTTTCTACAGCTCCCCACCAGTTTTTTAACGCAGTCGTCGACCGGATGGACGGATCCAGAATAATCATTTCCAGCTGCCCGCTGTCATTGATTTTAAATTCAAACTTTCCTTTCAAATCATCTGCGGTACTAAACCCATAGGCCGCCAGCATCTGGTTTTTTTCAGGTGTCCAATCGCGCATCATCTCAAAAGCCTGGATGCCGAACTGGCTGCGCAGGGCCATCAATCCGGCTAACTTGTGCAGGCAAATGGGGTTGGGCAGTTCCTGTGCGCAGGAGCAGGAACTGTGCAGCAGCCCCGGGCTGGTACGGGTAAATCGCATGGTAAAAGACTCCTTACTGTACTTGGCCGAGCATTCTGCGATGCCATTTTCCGCCGAAAGAATGGTCGCTGCCGTCAGATTGTTGCGCAATTTCCAATGCGCCGGAGCGATCTGGTGTTGCAAATAGGGGTCGCTCAAATTGGGCAGCAGCAGTTCGCAATCGAGCATGGAATACACCTTTGCTTCTTCCTCTTCTACGCCCAGTTCATCTAATTCCAGGAGCGCTGCCACGATATGTTT
>JAYSZC010000325.1:0-4648 GCA_043738235.1 Lewinellaceae bacterium
CCGGAGCTTCCCGGGTCGCCAGACTTTCCAGGTTTTAAAAACCTGGAAAGTCTACGCACGCCCTACGAACCCACCGTCACCATTTCCACCCAACAAACAGACAATCAAATTATTATAAAAATAAAAGACAACGGCACGGGCATTCCCGACGATGTTAAAGCCAAAATATTCCAGCCGTTTTTTACCACGAAACCTACGGGGCAGGGCACAGGCCTGGGGCTTTCGCTGGCGTATGATATTGTGGTGAAAGGGCATGGGGGGACGCTGGAAGTGGAAAGTACAGAAGGAGAAGGGACTCTGTTTAAAATTTGCTTACCGAATGAACAATAAGTATCGCTTTGTTACAAATATTTCAAAATAATAGGCTATGTTTATTGCAAAAAACTGATATTTTTACCCCCGATCTTTGTAATTACACTCATGTACCATCGCAATATTTTGAATGAATTAAATGCCTGGCGGCATTCTTCGAGCCGTAAACCCTTGTTAATCAGGGGGGCAAGGCAGGTAGGTAAGACAACGCTCGTCAACGAGTTTGCCCGACAATATGGGCAATACATCTATCTGAATCTTGAAAAAAAGGAAGATGCGGCTCTTTTCCAGCATTATGGCCGTTTTTCCACCTTGGTAGAAGCTATTTTTTTTCTGAAAGACAAAGATATTCAGAAGCCCGATACGCTTGTTTTTATTGACGAGATTCAGGAGGTACCAGAAGCGGTTAATCTCTTACGGTATTTTTTTGAAGATTATCCTCAATTACACGTCATAGCAGCGGGTTCATTGCTCGAAGTCGTTTTAAAAGAAAATATGTCTATGCCTGTCGGGCGGGTCGAGTACAAAGTGCTTCGCCCGATGGCTTTTAGTGAGTTTTTGGAAGCAATGGGTGAAATGGCTGCATTACAACAATACAATAAGGTTCCTGCTGCAGACTTTGCTCATGAAAAACTATTACAACTTTTCCATACATACACACTTATTGGCGGTATGCCGGAAGTAGTGAAACACTATGCCGATAATCGTAATCTGAGCGCATTGTTGCCCATTTATGAGTCTTTGTTGGTTTCGTACATGAACGATGTTGAAAAATATGCCAGGAACAGTACTATGGTACAGGTTATTCGCCATGTTATCAAAAGCATGAGCTCAGAGGCCGGCAACCGGATCAAATTCCAAAATTTCGGACAGTCGAATTACGGAAGCCGGGAAGTTGGCGATGCCATCAGGATCATCGAAAAAGCCCTTTTGTTGTATTTGGTTTATCCTTGCACAAATAGTTCCTTGCCGCTTTTCCCTGATAAAAAAAAATCGCCAAAACTACAGTTGTTGGATACGGGTTTGATGAACCACTTAGCTGGAATCCAAAAAGAAATCATCGGCACAAGCGATTTGGATGTTGTGTATCAAGGTAAAGTAGCAGAGCATATCGTAGGGCAGGAGTTGTTGGCTTCGCAATACAACGTACTCAGTGAACTACATTTCTGGACGCGTGAAAAGAAGGATGCTACTGCCGAAGTAGATTATATTTATGTTTTTGATGGACATATTGTTCCGATTGAAGTAAAATCAGGGGCTACAGGTAGACTACGGTCTTTGCACCTTTTTATGGACAGTTCACCAAGACACCTGGCTGTACGAGTCTACGGCGGAAAATTAGGAATTGATACACTTCGTTCTCCAAATGGAAAAGTATTTTATTTGCTCAATTTACCTTATTACCTTACAGGGCAAATTGAAAAGTACCTGGAATGGGCACAGGCATTTTCCAAAGTATAAACCCCCTGAATTCCAGTTAATCAATCAACTGACAAAACATTAACGGACCCATGAAAATCCTGGTTGTAGACGACGAGCAAGACATCAAAACTTTGTTCGAGCAGCGTTTCCGCCGTGAAATCCGGGAGGCAACACTTGCTTTCTCCTTTTGTTATTCCGGGGAAGAAGCGCTGGCTTACCTGCAAGAGCACGCCTCGGAGGCCATCCTGATTTTATCAGACATCAATATGCCGGGCATGAGCGGGCTGGAATTGTTGCGCCGTATCCGGGAAACATCGCCGGAACCGCCGCCGCTCATCTTCATGATCACGGCCTACGGCAACCCCGAAAAACAGGGGGAAGCCATGCGGCTGGGCGCCAACGATTTTTTGAATAAACCGCTGGATTTCACTACACTCAAGCAAAAATTATCCAACCTCGTATGAGCGCTAAACATAAAATTTTAGTCGTGGATGATGAAGACGATATCGGTCAACTCATCCGCCAGAAATTCCGCCGCGAAATCCGCGAGCAGGAATACGAGTTCATATTTGCAAAAAATGGCAGGGACGCCCTGGTCAAACTGGGCGAAAATCCCGATACCGAAATGGTGTTCAGCGACATCAATATGCCCGAAATGGACGGGCTGACGCTCCTGGATAAAATCGCTGAAGGTAGCCCGCTGCTCAAAACTGTGATTATCTCCGCATACAGCGATATGCTTAATATCCGCGTCGCCATGAACCGGGGCGCTTTCGACTTTATCTGCAAACCCATTGATTTTCAGGACTTTAAAAGCACTTTGCTGAAAACGCTGCAATCCTGTCAGCAAATCAGGGACACCATCCGGGCTGTGCAGGAAAACAATATCCTGAAAATGTACGTCGACAACAGCGTCTTGCGGTTTATGTGCTGCCAGGAATTTGAGTCCTCCCTGTTAATCAGCGAAACCATAGAAGCGACGATCGTCTTTATAGATATTTCCGGATTTACGGCTATTTCGGAGCGCGAACCACCCGATGTGGTGATCAAGTTGCTCAACAAATATTTCGATATTATCGTGAAAGCCATCATCGCCGAGGGCGGTTACGTGGACAAGTTTATGGGCGATGCCGTGTTGGCTGTTTTCAAAGATACCGGGCACCTCGGGCGGGCCATTCAGGCTGCGCAGTCGGTCAATGCGCATATCCAGTCGATTGAAGACCCGCTGTCCGAAGCGCAAACTTTTTTTCCAAAAGTCTCCATCGGTATCAATACAGGCGAAGTGGTGTCGGGTAACATCGGCTCGGCAACCCTCCGCAGGTTCGATTACACGGTCATCGGCGACGTAGTCAATACGGCCCAACGGTTACAGTCGGCGGCCAAACCCGGCCAGATACTCATCAATCAAACAACATTTGAAACAGCGGACGCCACTCGTTTCAAGTTTCAAAAAATCGGGGAAGTGGCGCTGAAAAACAAGGCGAATCCGGTAATGGTGTATGAAGTTGCAGGCTGAGCGTAGCGCGCGCGCTTCACAAATTTCATTCTTATCTAAAGTCAATGAATGCCTTTTGGAAAGGGACTTCCTTTGCATCAACTATTCATTTCCTGCATTATTGAAAAATCTGGAAGCAATATGAACGCAGCCATTCGTTTAAAATACGGTTCTCCCGATGTAATCAGCATAGAAACCCTGGAAATATCCAGGCCCAAAGCAAATGAAATATTGGTCAGGGTTCATGCAACAACCGTCAACCGGACGGACTGTGCCATTCTTTCTGGAAAACCGTTTGCCATGCAATTTTTCACGGGTCTGGGCAAACCCAAATCGCCTATGCTGGGCACCGATTTTGCCGGAAAAATCGAAGCGATTGGGCCAAATGTAACGGATTTTAACATCGGCGACCGGGTTTGGGGTTTTAATGACCAGGGCCTGTCCACGCAAGCGCAATACGCGACCATATCCATCACCGAAGCAATATTAAAAATTCCTGAAAACACCACGTACGAACAGGCAGCCGCGAGTGCGGAAGGGGCGCATTACGCCTATAATTTCATCAATAAAGTACAACTGAAAGCCGCGCAAAAAGTACTGGTCAATGGCGCAACAGGCGCCATCGGTTCAGCAGCGGTGCAAATCCTGAAAAATATGGGTATTCAGGTGACGGCAGTTTGTAATACCAAAAATGTGCCGCTCGTGGCATCCTTAGGCGCCGATAAAGTCATTGATTATGAAAAAGAGGACTTTGCGCTGCAGGATGAAAAGTATGATTTCGTTTTTGATGCCGTTGGCAAAAGCACTTTTGGCAAGTGCAAACCTGTGCTGCTTCCCAATGGCATTTATATTTCTTCAGAACTGGGGCCGAACGCCGAGAACCTGTATCTGCCGCTGATCACAAAAATCCGCGGCGGCAAAAGGGTGATATTTCCAATTCCCTCCAACATCAAAAGAAGTATGCTTTTTATTCAAAACCTGCTGGAACGAGGCGCATTCAAACCCCTGATTGATAGAAAATACCCCCTGGCAGAAATCGGGGATGCTTACCGGTATGTGGCCGGCGGTCATAAAACGGGGAATGTGATAATCACTTTCGAGTGAAGATAGTCTGTTAATTGTTGTTTTTAAATTCGACTGACAAAAAGGAATCGCCGATCATTTCAACGCTTTTCTCATTTTTTCTAAATCCGGCTTCACAGCTCTCTCCCGTTTCAACTCATACCTGTATGTCGCTCTTCCCAATTTTGCTAAAAAAGGAAATCCAATACTGTCATAATCGTATTGATCGTCATTAAAAACGCCATCAGTGTTACAAAGGATGGTAGCAGACAGTATGAACTCCACATTGTTTTGAAAATCAACGATATAAGCCACATCCGTCAGTGTACCGTAGGCTTCTCCCACCTTGTTGAAAAG
>JAYSZC010000326.1:0-4646 GCA_043738235.1 Lewinellaceae bacterium
CGAAAAACTCAAATAATGTAGCTGCGCTCTTTGATACGCGGCGAAATCAGCATGAACAGCACGGCAGTGAAGGCGCAGATGCCAGTAAACAACCAGAAGAAACCCTCCCCGTGAAACTGGGCGAAGAAGCCGCCGTCTGCACGGTTGTTCTGGATGACCGATACCAGCACATTGCCCATAGTGACTGTAAGCAGCCAGCAAGCCATGATCGTCGATTTCATGGACGGCGGCGACTGCGTGTAGGCATATTCCAGACCGGTAATGGAGATCAGTACTTCACCTGCTGTCAGTACGACGAAAGCCAGAATCTGCCAGCTGATATTCGGCGTTTGGCCGGCATCGATCCAGCCCTGGATGATCGCGATAATGACAAAAGAAAGCGCTGTAAGTACGAAACCTGCGCCGATTTTGCGCAAAGGCGTCACTTTGATACCTGCTTTGTTCAAAGCGGGATAGAGCACAAAAGAGAAAAGCGGGATAAACATCAGGATAAAAGCAGCATTGACAAATGAAATCTGCTCGGCTTCCCAGTTGATACCCAACCAGTATAAATCCATTTTAGATGCTTGAATCACCCATTCTGACTGGCTCTGATCCCACAAAGCCCAGAAAACAGGAATAAAGGCAAATACGGCCAACACGCGCCATACCGACCGGATACCCTGCACCGCTTCTTCGCCGTATTCTTTTTTGGCCGCTTCAAAGCCGCCGTTTATCAGCGCATAAAGGTTGATACCTACAAAATTGCCGGGCTTTGCAAACCATTGTTTTTTGAAGACAAAAGCCAGGATGATAACCAGGATCAGCCAGGCGCCCAATACCGGGCCGATGCCTTTGTGCAGCATTTTGTCGAAGTAAATATAACTGGCCACCAAGGAAAAGAAAGCCGTTGCCAGCACCACGATTTTGTTGGTATCTGTTTTCGGTGGTGGTACCCGGCGGTATTTATTCCGTCCGAGCCAGAAGAAAAACACGGCCACCAGCATCGCAATGGCAGGCACGCCAAACGCTACGGTTGGCCCGTAATGCGTTTTCAAATAGGGGATCAGGAGGATGGAAAGCACCGAACCTGCGTTGATGGAAGCGTAAAATGCGTCGAATGCCTTGGGCAGTAATTCCGAGTTGGAGGAGTCAAACTGGTCGCCGACATTTGCCGAAACGCAGGGTTTGATACCGCCGGCGCCTAAAGCGATCAGCATCAGGCTGGTGGTGAACATAACCTCGCTGTCGACAGAAAGCGCCACCATGATACTGCCCACGGCATACACCAGCGACAGCCAAAGGATGGTTTTATATTTTCCCCAGAACCAGTCGGCCACCATACCGCCGAACATCGGCAGCAAATAGGTCATGGCCACAAAATCGTGGGTTTTGGCATTTGCGGTTGCTTCAGCAGCCAGCACTACGGCAGGGTCGGTCGAGCCGGAGGGGTTGTAAAATTGCGCCACCATAAAAGTGGTCAGAATAGCGCGCAGGCCGTAGTAGTTAAACCGTTCAGCCGCTTCATTGCCAATAATATACGGAATTCCCGGTGGGAACTTGGCTTTGGGTTTGGGGCCGGAAGTGTCGAGGGTTTCTGCCATAATGTTATCCTTGTCTGTTATTGATGAATGGTAAAATAATGTTTATTGACCGGGCAAATGTGCGATTTTCTGTCGGCAATCATGTTCGCCCGGGGCGCTAATGTTCAAAACAAAATGCCGAACTATTATACATCCGGCCATTTTTTCGATTTTATGACACAAAATTTCCTTTTTCAAACGCTTATTTTAGCCGGCATAGTTCCTTTTTTTACAAGACGGACAGGTGTATCTTTGCCCACTTTTTATAGAAAAAAGCATCCGGAAACCTTTCAATAATACTTGTATGTTACGATTTATCCATTTACTGCCATCTGTCGTTTTTTTACTTGCTACCGGCTGCAAACAAGACAGTCCCGCTTCTGCTTCCCAGGCAAATACCTTGCAGATTGATACGGCTGCGCTCCAACAATTCAGGCAAAACAACTGGAAAAACCATGGATGCGACTTAATCACGGATGTTGAAATACAGCAACTTTTTGGTATAGACACGATAGAAGCCGGCCTGAACAGCCGTTCGCTGCCCGATCAGGCATTTTGCCTGCTCAACTGGAATAAACCCGACTGGAAAGAGCGGGAAACTAACAATGAAACGAGTGGCAATAATTTCCTGCAGCCTCGCAATAGTTTAATCGTGCAGGTATTCAGCTATGGCACGGACGAACATTCCCGGCAGCAGTTTGACATGCTGAAACGCGACCGGCGCGATACGTATGAAGAAACCGTAACAGGGCTGGGCGAAGATGCTTTGTGGGGAACCACAACCGTCACTTTGCTGGTAAAAAAAAGGCATTTTGTATTGAGTATTACACTCGATTGTATGGATGAACCGCATGATAACCTCGCCAAAGCCAAAGAAGTAGCGGCATTGGCCCTCCAGAAATTGTAGTGTTTTTTACCGCGAAAACTTCTCGATATGTTTAGTTGGATCAGCAAAGTTATACTCCGCCTTTGGGGCTGGAAAATTACCGGACAATATCCCCGCGATTTAGATAAAGTGGTGGTTGCCGTTGCGCCGCATACATCCAACTGGGATTTCCCATTGGGCGTACTGACCAACAGCGCCGGTAAATTCCGGGCGAATTACCTGGGAAAACATACCCTGTTCCGCCGGCCTTTTGGCTATTTGTTCCGTTGGTGGGGTGGTATACCCGTCGATCGATCCGGGAACCACAATTTTGTATCCTCCACAGTGGAGGCATTTCAGCGCGAAAAACGGCTGCATTTAGTCATTGCGCCGGAAGGTACCCGCAAAAAAGTGGAGCGTTTCAAAACGGGCTTTTACCATATCGCCCGTTTAGCCGGCGTACCTATTTGCCTGTGTACATTCGACTGGGAAAAAAAGGAAATATTTTTTGATCCGGTGTTGTTTCACACAACCGACAATGAAGCCGCCGACATCGCTTATATCTGGAATTACTTCAAAGGGGTGAAGGGCGCCAACCCGGAGAAGGGAGTGCTTTAAGTAGTTATCGGTTATTAGTTATTGGTTATCAGTGTTGATAATCAAGCATTTACAAAGAATTTATCAAAACTAATTTTACCTTTTACATACCATCCATGGTGGTTGTCTCACAAGACCCGGCTCAAAAAGAGAGCAGAATTTTATTTTTTATCGAGTGCTAAACTTTCCAGGTTTTAAAAACCTGGAAAGTTTGTGATAGCGAAAACGAAATAAATTTTTTTATCATTACCCATACCGCACCTTATGAGACACCCTCACACCAGATCTCCCGCAGGTTTGGTGCTATTGATCCTAGGTCGCCCGATACTGATATAGTGAAAGCCAAGTTCCTTCATATAATCGAGGTCATACACATTGCGGCCGTCGAAGATGACTTTTTCGGTCAATAATTCACTGATGCGCTCAAAATCGGGTGTGCGAAACTCACTCCATTCCGTCATAATAGCCAGACAATCAGCGCCTTCAGTGGCTTCATAGGTGCTTTCGCAGAAATGTATGCGGTCGCCGTACATGCCTTTGACGTGGCCCATGGCTTCCGGGTCGAAAGCCCGCACTTTGGCGCCGGCAGCGAGTAATTCATCGATGATGACCAATGCAGGCGCTTCGCGGACATCGTCGGTGTTGGGTTTGAACGCCAGTCCCCACACTGCGATAGTGCGTCCCTGCAAATCATCCTGGTAGTAATCGCGTATTTTTTCGGTCAGCACACTTTTCTGGAGATCGTTGACGTGCATAACAGCGTTCAGGATTTTAAAATCGTAGCCATATTCCGAGGCGGTTTTGGCCAGTGCCTGCACATCTTTGGGAAAACAAGAGCCGCCGTAGCCGATGCCCGGGAACAGAAATCGTTTGCCGATGCGCGTGTCACTGCCCATGCCGATCCGCACCTGGTCGACGTTGGCGCCCACTTTTTCACAGAGATTGGCAATTTCATTCATAAAGGTAATACGTGCGGCGAGGTAAGAATTCGCAGCGTATTTAGTCATTTCTGCGGAGCGTTCATCCATAAAATAGATGGGGTTGCCCTGGCGCACAAACGGCTCGTACAGCAGGCGCATGACTTTGCGGGCGCGTTCGCTTTCGGTACCAATAACCACCCGGTCCGGTTTCATAAAGTCCTCCACAGCCACACCTTCGCGCAGAAATTCGGGATTTGAAACCACATCGAATAAATCTGTGGACAGTTTTTCAGATATAATCGCCGTGACTTTTTCGGCAGTACCGACAGGCACTGTACTTTTGTCTACGATCACTTTATAATCCGTTATGATTTTGCTCAGATCGCGGGCCACCCCCATGATGTACGAAAGGTCGGCGCTGCCATCTTCGCCGGGCGGTGTGGGCAATGCAAGAAAAATAATCTGACTCTGACTAACAGCTTCTAACAGGTTGGTGGTAAAATGCAGACGTCCTTCTTTGGTATTGCGTTCAAAGAGCATGTCTAAGCCGGGTTCAAAAATGGGAATTTTGCCATTTTTAAGGCTTTCTACTTTTTTTTCGTTGATGTCAACACAGATGACATTGTTACCTGTTTCGGCGAAGCAGGTTCCGGTCACCAAACCGACATACCCGGTTCCAACAACAGCAATATTCATTTTTAT
>JAYSZC010000327.1:0-4645 GCA_043738235.1 Lewinellaceae bacterium
CGGGGAAGAGGCTTTTTTGCAATTTATATACAGCCTGAGCAAACCCTCGATCATCGTATTCCATACCGTGTTGCCGCACCCGAACGAAACATTGAAAGCAAACGTTTGGCAAATTGCAGCCGCCTGCGAGTCCGTCGTCGTGATGACAAAAAACGCTGCGCAGGTTTTGAGCGGCGATTACGGCGTACCGGTCAAAAAAATTATAGTCATCCCGCATGGCACCCACCTGGTACCCCATTTGAACAAAGAATTGTTGAAAGAAAAATATGCCTTAACCGGACGGAAAGTGCTGTCCACATTCGGGCTGCTCAATTCCGGAAAAAGTATAGAAACAACGCTGGATTCCCTGCCGGCTATTACCGCGATCAACCCGGATGTCATTTTTCTCATCATTGGGAAAACGCATCCGGGCGTGGTAAGATCAGAAGGAGAAAAATACCGCCAGATGCTGGAGGAGAAAGTGGAAGCATTACAACTGGGTGCGCACGTAAAATTTATCAACCGCTACCTGCCCCTGGAGGATTTGTTAGAGTATCTGCAACTGACGGATATATATCTGTTTACATCCAAAGACCCCAACCAGGCGGTGAGCGGCACGTTTTCTTATGCCCTGAGTTGCGGCTGCCCCATTATTTCCACCCCCATTCCACATGCACGGGAAGTACTGCGCGAAGACACCGGCATCATCATTGATTTTCAAAACTCGCAACAACTGGCCGACGGCGTCAATCGACTGATGAGCGACGAAGCATTGAGAGCCGCCTTCAGCGCCAGCACTTTGCAGCGCATTGTGCCGACTGCCTGGGAAAACTCAGCCATCGCCCATGCCATGCTGCTCCGGGATATCGCAAGTTCGCCGGATGGCACATCTGCCCCTGCTTCCGGCAACGGCGCCAAATCACACCCTGCCGCCGCACCGACCCAACATATTTCTCTCCAATACCGCCTGCCTGCGATCAACCTAGAGCATTTGAAAAAAATGACGACGGATGTTGGAATGATCCAGTTTTCAAAAATAAACCAGCCCGATATCGAATCCGGTTACACCCTCGATGATAATGCGCGGGCCTTGATCGCGGTGTGTATGCACTATGAACTGACCGGCGACCAGGGAGATTTGCCGTACATGCGCAAGTACCTCGATTTTATCAGGTACTGCCAACAGCCCGAAGGATATTTTTTGAATTATGTAGATAGCGAACAGGCCTTTACCCCGCAAAATGACGAAACCAACCTCGCCGATTCCAATGGAAGAGCCATCTGGGCGCTGGGATATGTGCTGGCGCAAAGTGACACCGTCCCCGCGGAACTTATTGCAACGGCAGATGAGGTGATGCAGCGGGCGCTGCCACGGTTGAAAATGATGTATTCCACGCGGGCTATGGCTTTTTCGATCAAAGGTTTGTATTACTGCAACCTGAAAAAAAAATCACCCAAATACACCGCGCTCATCAAAACACTGGCAAACAGGTTGCTTCAAATGTACCGCCACGAATCGGAGCGGAACTGGCAATGGTATGAAAGTTACCTCACATACGCCAACAGTATTTTGCCGGAAGCCATGTTGTGCGCATGGCTCGAAACAGGCGAGCAAATCTTTAAAGACACCGCCAAAACCTCCTTCGATTTCCTATTGTCGCTTACGTTCGACGACAAGGGAATAAAGGTGATTTCCAATAAAACCTGGATGCAAAAAGGGCAAAACGCTGCGAAACACGGCGAACAACCCATTGACGTAGCCTACACCATTCTGGCTCTGAACCTGTTTTTTGAAGTGTTCAAAGAGGAAGGATACGCACGCAAAATGACCACGGCATTCAACTGGTTTCTGGGAAACAACCACCTCCGTCAAATTATTTATAATCCCTGCACAGGCGGCTGCTACGACGGGTTGGAAGATACCCACGTGAATCTCAACCAGGGCGCCGAATCCACGGTCAGTTACCTGATGGCAAGATTGACCATTGCGCACTGACCACTCACACATGCTCCAGATTATCCTGTCGCCTTTGTTTGAGTTGTTTGTAAAAGGAAGGGGAAAGCCCGGTAATTTTTTTGAACTGGTTCGATAAATGCGCTACACTGCTATAATGCAATTTGTAGGCGATTTCTGTCAGGTTCAGTTCGTCGTACAACAGCAGTTCCTTTACCTTTTCAATTTTATGGATAATGATGAACTGCTGTATGGTGATGCCTTTCACCTCGGAAAAAATATTGGCGAGGTAAGTGTAATCGTATCCTAATTTTTCACTGATGTAATCGGAATAATTCATTTTCGGCATTTCATCGGAATAATGAATCAGGTCGATGATCACACTTTTTATTTTTTCAATCAGGATACTTTTTTTATTGTCCAGCAACACCAATCCTGACGCGAGCAGGTTCTCTCTCAATGACTCTCGTTGTGTCTCTGTAATATCCTCCAAAACTTCAACCATACCGAGGTCAATAATGACATAGTGGAGGCCGAGTTTTTTCAGCTCTTCTTTCACCATCATTTTGCACCTCAGGCTGACCATATATTTGACATACAATTTCATATAAATTTTTATTAGTATGTGGTCAGTCATAACCGGGCTTTTTTGACCGGATGGGCAAATTTATATAATTTTTATGGTTATTCAATGAAGTAAGGTTATCGTGACGTTTAGATGGTTGAAATGTTTAGGTAGCTTAGAAGCTTCGCTTTCAGGCCATTGTACTGATTATTCCGTCAAAACCACTTCGTCCGGACGTATGCTAAGACCTTGCCGAATCCGTAGCATGTACCGCGATTTCGAGGCTGGAAAGTCCGGCTTCGAGGGGAGCAGTAAGTTCATGCGCAGGGTTCTCAATTTTTTTAAGTACATCCAGTAAAGATGCCTGGACGCAGCCGGCGTAAACTTCCTGTTTAGGCCGATCTGCCCGGAATCTTCCCGTCATAATCTCCTCTATTGCATATCGGATGCCTCCTGAAACTATGGATTGCCTGTTGTACTGACTGGGGGTATCAGAAGCCCCCCAGCCGGCGGGTCTGGATTCGTCGAAGGCACCTTCAATGGGAACGGAATCGTCTAATTTAAAAAAAGGATCGGCAAGCAGCGCTTGTTTTGATTGCGGGCTGACGAGGCATTTCAATTCGCCTAAAAGCGGAATCCAGCCTTGTAATTCCAGGTCAGCAAGGTCGAAACCGAGTTTGATTTGAGTCGTTTCAAAAAAACCGGGACGGGCAAATGAGTGGTAATGCGTAGCAATCAGGCCGCTTTCGTACACCACGTTTGCCATGATCTGATCTTCCTGCTGCGGGTTGCGGTCGTGCTTCAAGCCGTTTACCGCCAAGGTTTTCGAGGGGGCAAAAAAATGTACCAGATCAATAAAATGTACCGCGTGCTCGATGAGGATGCCGCCGGCGCGTTCTCGGTCCCAAAACCAGTGTGTCGGGGGGAGTTGCTCATCCTGCGCGTAGTTTTCAACGTCGACACGGCGCAGTTTTCCGAAAACGCCCTGCTGGGTTAAATCCCTAATTGCCCGGAGCAGCGGATGGAAGCGCATGATAAAATCAATCCCGGCGATCATACCTGTCTGATTGCGGATTTCGATAATTTTCCGAGCGGCAGGCAGCGTGGTGGCAAGCGGTTTTTCAATTAAGACGTGCTTACCCGCTATCATACAGGCATTCGCCATTTCCTCATGTGTGCCGGGTTCCGTTACGATGGCGACGAGGTCAATGTCTTTTTCACGCAGTAAATCGTGCCAATCGGCGAAGGTTTTTATGCCCGCCAGGTTTTGTAATTGTGCAGCAGACTGGTCAGCAATGGCTGTAACGCGTACATTTTCGAGTATGCTCCAATGGGTATGCAGGAATTTTCCGAATCCTCCGTACCCGATTATTCCGATATTAAAAACGCGCATTTTTTCTATTTTTTCAAGTTGAACCGCTACGCCATTTCCTTTTCCCTCAAAATACTTCGCGCCATAAACCATCCGGAAAAATGCACCACAGCAATCACCAGCAGCGCATAACGCAGGGCTGCGTATTCGCTCACATAACGCGCCAGCACGATAAACAGCCCGCAACCGAACAGGCGCCCGAGATACAGGCCGAGTTCGTGATTGAAAATATAGGCAAATTCATTGCGCTTTTCTTTTTCGGCTACTACGTCGATCACTTTCAGTTGAATGGGGAAATACGCAATATCGAGGAGTGGGCGGGCAAACAGCAGGCACATCATAAACAGAATAACACCTGTGGCAGAATACAGCCCGGCGTTGAACATGGCTCCCAAAACAAAAAGCGAACACCCGATACCATAAATCATCAGCCTGTGATTCGGTGTTGTCACCCTGCCGAGCACATACAGCAAAACCGCAGATACCGCCGCCGCAATACCTTGAATCAAGCCTAATGAACCTTCTTTTCCGATGAGACTCAGGATGAGCATGGTCGGAGCGGTCACAATATATCCCTGTGCCACACCTTTGAGCGCTGCAAGCCCGAGCATTTTGTTCCAGATCCGATCAAATTTTATAAAAAGAAACGGTGCGCGTTTCGGGTTCTGAAAATTGCCCCGATGTACCAAAACGGAGGCAAATAAAGACATAGTAAAAACAGTCGCCGTCAGAATATAATAAGCAACGTTTACATTGCCGCTGAACCACCCGTTCT
>JAYSZC010000328.1:0-4644 GCA_043738235.1 Lewinellaceae bacterium
TGACCTGGAACCGCCTGGAAGGGCGTCCGCGTGCGACCAAAAACTTCGACCGGGCGCTGCGGGCGGAAGTGCGCGACGCGCTGTGGATGCTGACCAAACAATGGCAAATGGGAGAGTTTGAAGGCGATGACGCCGGCTCGCCGGTTATGGCCAAAGTACGCCTGGATACCTCCCGGCTGACCAAATACCAGGCAGACGAACACACGGTGCAGGCATTCCCCGACAACATTCCGCTCGAAGCGCAGGTGGAGCAAAAGTTCCTGCCCTTTTCCGTTTTTCAGCAGCATATTTCCCTCGACTTACAATTGATGATGGGGCGGCGCTGGAAACAAATACTGGAAGAAAAAGGGCTGACCAACCAGTTGTGGAAGTTTTCGATGAGCAATTTCCGCATCGAATTGCCGAACCCGAATCTGCCGGAAAGTGCGGCCGTTTGCGCTCACCCGGATGCCTGGCAACAAATTGCTGCCGTTGCAGGTCGTATGCTCGATGGCGCCAGTTTGTATCTGTACATCAAAGAAGGCAAACTGCTCAGGAACTTACCGGATGGAAACTTACTGCCTGAAGAACCGGAAGAGGCGAAAACAGCATTCGTCGAGTGGTTCGACCACCTGTTTCTACAGCCCAATGACCCGAAGGACAATGCCTGGAAACCCGCTCAACTGGAATATCAATTCAATTGCTCCGCGCCGCAACCCTTCGGCGAAAAGGTATTTACGGCAAAAGAATATTACCACGGCCACCTCGATTGGTATAATCTGGATGTGGATCAGCGCATCCGGACGCTTGGGCAATTACCAACCCCCGCACCGGCGGACGCAATCGGCAAAACAGTCAAGACCATGCTCCCCACCCCGGTGATGTTCGATGGCATGCCCAATACGCGCTGGTGGGCTTTTGAAGACGGCCGCACCAATTACAGTTTTATCAAACCGGGTACCCAGGAAATAGCCAAACTATTGTTCATGGAATTCGGGCTGGTCTACGCCAACGACTGGTACCTGATGCCATTCGAAATTCCGGTCGGGTCGGTGGCTACCGTAAAAGGTATGTCGGTACTCAATGTGTTTGGTGAAAACTTCTGGATTGAAGCCTCCGGCCGGGGATCGGACGAAGACTGGGACCGCTGGAATATGTTCACCCTGAATATTGCCGGAACCGCGGATGTGCCTTCCGACCAGAGTTTGTTGTTACTGCCGAGCGTCCCGAAAATACAGGAAAGCAAACCCATCGAAAAAGTCGCATTTATTCGCGATGAAATGGCCAATATGGTTTGGGGAATTGAAACCATGATCCCACTGCCCGCCGGCGAATCGGTATCCGGTCATGGCGCAGCAGCACAATACCACGGTTTTCTGCAAGGCCTGGTAGATAAAGCCAATGCCGGCAATACAACAAACAACACGCCTCCCGGGGATGAAGAAAAAGCAAAAATCAGGTATGAAATTATGAACCGGGTGCCGGAAAACTGGATTCCTTTTATCCCCGTACATGTCGACGGAAGCAACCGGGAAATTCAACTGCAACGGGCCGCTATGCCGCGTATCCTGGAAGGGAACAAGTTCGCGCCTGATAAAGTGCGCCCCCGCACAGCCCTGCTACAAGAAGGACTGACAGATAAATTGCCTTATTTTATCCATGAAGAAGAAATCCCCAGGGCCGGGGCGCAGGTATTGCAGTCCTATCAAAGAACCCGCTGGAAAGACGGGCGGGTGTTCGTATGGTTTGGCGCACGCAAAACAACCGGACGGGGCGAGGGAAGCAGCGGACTGGCGTTTGACAGGATTGTGGAGAATAAGTAGGGGGACTACATCTGCCCCCATTTTCTCAACCTTTCTTCACATTCTTTCACTGGCAACCACTGATTGAGCCGCATCAATTGGATCAGTAATTCACTCGCTGTTTTATAATTAAGATGCGATTGTAATAGCAGATGATCGAATATCCATAGAATACCATGCACTTCTATTTGATTGCTGATACACCATTTTCGCATCAAATTATCACCTGTCAAAATTAAAAATACGGTGTCTGAAAGTTGCTGAGCCTGCCAGATGACTGATTTGTCTGCATCAGAAAGCCCACTTGGGAGCGGTTGAGATGCCATATACGCCACTATATCTACTGTTATTTCATCCACAACAGCAACTACGTTGCGCACTTTGGCAGCCTGTTCTGTGGTTAATTCACCCAGAATAATATCAGTCGTATAAATCTCCAACCCAAGCAGTCTGAGCCAGTCCAAACCTCCAAGTTCGCAGAGGTCTATAAAAATATTGGCGTCAGTGACCGCTACTTTCATGATCAGTTTTCAGGTTCAGTTCAGCGCGAAAATCAGCCAGTTTTTTACCATCGAGTGCTGCGGCTTTTGAGGGAGTAATAATCTCTTCCGCGATTGCGCGAAGGAGCAACTGGCGGAAACGCACGGCTTTCTCCACACCTTTATAGCGTCCAGGCTCATCCTTTCGGCCATAAAAACGACTCAACTCGGCCATTTTTGAGGTCAGATCATAATCAGTGATAATCCCGTGGGTACGGGCGCGGTAGAGTATAGCTCGTACTGAGATGCCGTACAGTTCTTTGATCAACACCAGTTCGTTCCAAATCAATGCAGAGCGGTGTTTACCCAGTATTTCCTTCACCTTTTCACCCGGCAACAACATCGAGCCGGCGAAGGTATCGCAAAGGCGCTCTTCCAGTTTTTCATCTATATCAGGGCTGAAAGTGAGCAGCAAATGAGCCAGTTCATGCAAAGTGGTGAAACGTTTGCGATCCAGTTTCTCGTCAAACCGGCTGTTGAGTACGATCACCGGTATTTTATCATCAATATAGGTAGACATTCCGTTAAAAGCCTCCTCTACTTCGATCTCAATAATTTTAATGCCTTTGTCTTCCAGCATCTCTACGATATTGAACAGCGGGTCGGTTCCCAGATTGAATGCAGCCCGCACGGCTTCTGCCGCGCGTTCGGCGTCGTTATGGTCGATAATGACTACAGGAAGACCCGGAATATTACGTTCAAAACTGCGCTCCACGCCGAGTAGTTCTTCCAGTTCAAAATACCGCTCCAGGGCATCGCGGGTTTTTTCGATGGCCATGGACTGTTCCTTTTTCTGGAGTTTGACCAGTTTTCGGAAACTGTAATGCACAATATCCACCTGCTTCTTGCGGGTGAAGTAGTCCGGTCGCACACCCATTGCTTCGCACAGGGGAAGCAGCAGATCGGGATCGGGTTTGGCAGTGCCTTGTTCATATTTGTTCAGGGCCTGCTTGGAGACGCGATGGCCGATCTGCTCGGCCAGTGCATCTAAGGTAAGTCCGCTCATTTTACGAGCGGAGCGCAGACGTTCCGGGAAATTTTGCATGGTGGGTACTTTTCACGAGTGAGATTACGGGAGGTGGATTATCTTATTAAAGTATGACAATCAATTGGTTATATGGCTGTCGGCAAAACAACAGATACAAAAGTAGATATTTTTATTGATAAATGAAAGGATTTTCATTGAAAATTATTTTGATTTGTCAACAAAGGCACACAACTTTGTGGTTAGATAGTAAATCATTCTAAAAGACACTAATGACGTAGTGGATCATAGAAATCATTTGGTTGTTATATTTTCCACACAGGTTACTAACATTGTTGGGGAATTATGCGAAACATAAAGTGTTTAAAATGAGCAAATTAAATTACTTGCAAACATTATGTTAGTAATTAACTTAAATTACGAGAATATTATTGCCTTAATTTTGCATAACGTTTTAAAATTCTTTGTTTTTAATCGAGCTCAATACACCTCAAAATAAAAAAGCCACTTGTACTTCTGTGAAAAGTACAGGTGGCGGATACAGACGGCAAGAATCTCGAAAATTCAAAATACTTGACTGCGTTAGCAGTTAAGTGACTGTCTGTTTTATTTGACAAAGGTATACAGCATTTTCATTTTTGCAATACTTGTCATCAAAAAAACAACGGTCCGTATATCGACGTATGCACGAGACGATAAAAAGATGCATATAAATATTGTGTATAACATTTTAGTCATTGATTATTATGAATTTACAAATATATGACAAACAGAGTGCCATACGCTTGAGAACAAGAAGTTATCAAGTAGATGCTATCGGGCCCGCAGCTGAACGTATTGCCGACGCTGTCGTTTTCTCGATTCTTCTTATTGGTGTGTGTGCTGGCATCAGCCATTTAGCACGCAGTTAGTTGATGTACCCGGTTGGTTAATCTAACCTGTGGAAATTTTAACTTTTCAAACCTGACTATTCGCTCAAGCGGGTGGCATAGGAATTCTTTTACCTTTTTAAAATTAGTACCAATGGCTAGAAATGGCAAAAGTGGTGATGGACACCGCAATGGAGCAGTAAAAGACCGCTCTCAAACCTATAACCCAAAAATTGAGAAGTGGGTTAAACGTGATACCGAGACCGGGCGCTTTATGGATGTAAAGCAGGACGGTGAAAAGTTCAAGGGTGTTCGTAAAGAGAAACCTAATCAATAATTCAAACTTATAGCAGCCTGCAATAGCGTGGGCTGCGGGTGCATTTCACGGTTTCGCAATCAATATATTACCTTTAGGCACAAAAAGCGATGACAAAAGCAGAGTACCTACGTTTGGCCGAGTCTAAGTGGCC
>JAYSZC010000329.1:0-1905 GCA_043738235.1 Lewinellaceae bacterium
GGTATTTGTTCAGAGTTTGGCAAGTGTTATTTTATATCGTCTGGGGAGTAGAAAACAGGCATCCTTTTACTAAATCCCCATCGGTACCTCCATCAGCAAAAACTCCGCATGACTGTCCGCAGTGATAGCCAGCTTGTCGATATCCCAGATACCAAAGCCGTCACGTCGATTCAGTTGCTGGCCGTTGACGGTAATATCGCCGCTCAGCACAAAAATATATACACCGTTGCCTTTTAATTTGATCGTGTAATCGGCGTTTACACTTTTGTCAAAACTGCCGAGATGGAACCAGGCATTTTGATGAATAACACAGCACAATTGAGTTAGTTCATGCTAATTGGTTTACCCAGGTAGAAATCCAGAATTTTCAGTTTGAACAGGAAATCATACTTCGCGACCACCATATCGTTTTCTGCGTTGTCGCGGTTGTTTTTGGCAGTAGTCAGGTCGAAAGCATTCACAGCGCCGACGGTGTAGCGTTTCTCCATATTCTCGTACGCCAGGGTCGTTGAATTGAGGGTGCGCTGTGCAGCCTCGTACTGTTTGTCGGCGGCGCGTGCGTTGGCGATGGCTGTCTGAATATCGTTTTTCAGGGTCTGACGCGTCTGATTTTGTTGTAATTGCGCGTTCAGCAGGTTCAGGTTGGCGCGTTCCACACTGAGGCGGGTGCGGCCGTTCTGATAAATCGGGATGCTGATATTCAGGCCCACACTCTGACCGAAGTTGCGGTTCATTTGATCGAAGTAAGGCACCCGTTGAATATTGACGGGTACCTGGATTTGTTGTCCCGGAATTTCCAAAATGCGGTTTTCACCATCGATTATCACCGGGAAGATATACGGAAACTCGTCGATGCGTTCGGGCGTTTTGAAAGCCGTCGAGTAGTTGCTGTTCAGGTTGACACCGAAACCAATAGAGGGATAATAGGCTGATTTGGCGATGTAAATGCCTTCCCGGGCGCTCTCTACGCGGTGATCGGCGGCCCGCACACTCGGTTGGGTACCCAGAGCCGTCTGATAAACGGGACTAAGGGTCAAGGCTTCGGGTGCTGCGTCTTCCGGTACGGGTACCAGGGGCTTTTCGATACGCAGATCGTAATCCGGTTCGAGCTGGAGTAGTTGTTTCAGGTTCAGGTAAGCGAGGTCGATATTGTTTTGAGACAATACTGCCGACTGCTGGTCGCGGGCGATCTGCGCTTCAATATTGTATTTATCGACCATCGGAACCGTTCCGGCATCGATCATTTTCTGCGTAACAGATAACTGCGATTGGCTCAGTTCAACCCGGCGGTTGGCATTTTGTGCCTGCTCCTCAAACAACAGAATGTTCAAAAAAGCGGACGCCACCTGTAGTGAAATATTGTTAATCGATTGTTCCGCATCCGCTTCGGCGGCCCGGCGATCCCAGCCGGATTGTTTCACCGCGTGGTGAATTTGACCGCCCTGGAACAGGGAAATACTCGCGTTCAGACCGACACTGTTATAACCCGTTGCCTGCGTGTTGAACGAGTTGGTCGTCGGGTCAATCGTGTAACCGAATTGTTCGCCGGCGTTGAACGATGCGCTAATATTGGGCAAACGGGCCGTTTTGGCCTGTCGTTCCGACAAAACGGATATTTTTACATTCGCAACTGCTTGTTTAATGGTGAGATTATTTTCCTGTGCATATCGAATGCAGCGTTCGAGTGACCAAACCTCTTGTGCTCCGGCCATTAAACTGAGTAGCAGGAAGGCCAGAGAGGCCGTAATTTTTAAGGTATTTTTCATGTTTGAATGGAAAAGTTATTTCTGTTTCCAGCCGTTTTTATCCATAGCAAGAGTACGCCAATCGGCGCATGTATTCAAGTCTTTTTCTATAAATGGCTGATATTGGTAGATTAGTTATCAGTTATTGGTTATCAGTTAT
>JAYSZC010000330.1:0-4642 GCA_043738235.1 Lewinellaceae bacterium
CCCTTATCAACCTCATCAACCCTTTGAGACAGCATCATCAATTTTCAATAAAAACCGGCTGGCCGGATGCCTGGCTCTTCACTTTTCCCAGCGCTATCCCCAGGTCTTCTATCAAATCTTCCACATCTTCCACACCCACGCTCAGGCGAATGAGTGAATCCGTCAGGCCTACTTGGAGGCGCTCCTCCCGCGGAATACTGGCATGGGTCATGCTGGCTGGATGGCCAATCAGCGATTCCACACCGCCGAGCGACTCTGCCAGGATGAATAAATGCGTGCTGCTGAGCACCTTCGTGGCATTTTCCATGGAGTTGTCTTTCAGGTCAAAAGAGACCATCGCCCCAAACATGCGCATTTGTTTTTTTGCAATTTCGTGGTTGGGGTGATTGGTAAATCCGGGCCAGAAGACCTTGGCAACCTTCGGGTGAGCGGCTAAGTATTGCGCAATCGCTGCGGCATTTTCACAGGCCCTTTGTACGCGCAGGTGCAGGGTTTTAATGCCGCGCAGCACAAGAAAACAATCCTGCGGACCGGGAATTGCGCCGGTAGCGTTTTGCAAAAAATGCAGGCGTTCGGCCAGCTCGATATCTTTCACGATCAGGCATCCATGTACGACATCGGAGTGTCCGCCGATGTATTTGGTTGCCGAATGCAACACAATGTCTGCACCCAGATCGAGCGGGTTTTGCAGGAAAGGCGATGCGAAAGTATTGTCTACGCAGGTCAGGATGCCCCGGCTGCGGGCAATGGCGCATACCGCTGCAATATCCACGATATTGAGCATCGGATTGGTGGGCGTTTCAATCCAGATCAGTTTGGTATCCGGGCCGATAGCCTGTTCCACATTGGAGGCCGTGTACATATCCACAAAGCGGCTTTTCAGTCCCCACTGACCGTACACACGTATCATTTGGCGGTACGATCCGCCGTATAAATCATTGACAGCCAGCACTTCGTCACCTGATTTGAATAATTTCATCACGGCGTCCTGTGCTGCAAGGCCGGAGCTGAAACAAATGGCATCGACCCCGTTTTCGAGTGCGGCGAGGTTTTTTTCCAGTACCGAACGGGTCGGGTTCTGGGTACGGGCATATTCGAAGCCCTTGTGTTCTCCGGGAGCGGTTTGCGCGTATGTGGAGGTCTGGAAAATAGGTGTCATCACTGCTCCGGTACCCGGATCAGGCTCTATCCCCGCATGGATGACTTTAGTGGCAAATTTCATAATTCTGGATGTCTAAACTTTTTTTGTCCTTCCTACGTACATAAAAACGAACGCAGCAGGGTGTCTTATGGTAAAGGGTTGCAAAGATAGTGCGCCTGCAACAAAGCGCAACGTTCTGTCTGTATGCTCAGGAATAAAGCAGCGGCCCCAAATAGAGCAGAATTTACCAGTGAATGATTTTTTAATGTTTCTTTGTGCCGGGAATCCCATTTCATGAAAAGGTTTGGTGAAGCCTCCCTCTTGTTCTATTACAGTGCCCTAAAAATTTTGTGTCTATTGCCCAAACCAAAAACATTGAGGATCATCCATGTACACCATAATTCTCGGCTTCATTACATCCTTTACACTGACGTATTTGATCATTCCGATCATTATCCGGGTGGCGAAGGAGCGCCGACTCTACGATTCCCCCAATGAACGAAGTGCACATATTGAACCAACACCTTCGTTGGGCGGTATCGCTATTTTTGCAGGTACGGTTTGTGCCATTGTATTATGGACGCCCATGCAGACTTTTGGGGTGCTGCAATATATCCTGGCTGCTTTTATCCTCATTTTCCTGGTAGGTATTCTGGACGACCTGGTGCCTATGTCGCCTACTAAAAAATTAGGCGGGCAGCTGCTGGTTTCCATCATTCTTGCTTACAAGGGCAACGTTCGGATCACCAGCCTATTTGGGGTATTGGATGTCTATGAATTGCCTGAGATGACCAGTTTTGCCCTGTCTATTGTGGCCATTGTGGGTATCATCAATGCCTTTAACCTGATCGATGGCATCAACGGACTGGCCGGTAGCATCGGGCTTTGGGCCTGTTGTCTGTGGGGCACCTGGTTTGCTGTCCTGGATGTTCCGGCAATGGCAGTGCTGGCCTTTTCTTTGGCAGGATCTATTGTGGCTTTCCTGAAATATAATTTGACTCCTGCCAAAATATTTATGGGCGACACAGGCTCGCTTTTTATTGGGATGGTATGCGCTGTACTGGCCATTAAATTTATTGAACTGAACACACAGCCGATGCCTTTTAATGCCATGCAGTTCCACGCCGCTCCGGTTATTGCAGTCGGTGTGCTGATTCTCCCTTTGTTTGATACCTTGCGCGTATTTGCCAAAAGAATTTTCAATGGTAAGTCGCCTTTTTCGCCCGATAGAAACCATATCCACCACTTGTTGCTCAATATAGGTTGCTCTCATACCCAGGCTACGTTGATCTTAGTGGGTGCGAGTATGGGATTCACGGCATTAGCCCTGTTATTGCAGGATATCGGCGCCCTCCCGCTACTGCTGATTCTGGTGGGGCTGGCCTGGCTGCTGACCGAGACGCTGAGCCGGTGGGAACGCAGGAGAAACCGGCAGACGCAAACCAATGAGTAAGTTGGATGTAAAAGGAAAGGCATGGCAGCGATTTCGCCGCAACAAACCCGCATTTGCCGGCTTGTGTTTTATCGTGCTGGCTATCGGCATAGCCCTCTTCGGCTATCTGCTGGCGCCGGACGATGCGCCGGATGCAAACACCCAGATGACGGAACTGGCGCTACAGGAACCCGGCTTTCGGGCAGATTTGTTGCCCGTTTATCTGGCACGCGAACCGGAACACGCCGGCTGGTTTTCACAAATGTTGTTCGGCAAAGAATCTTCCCTGCGCCTGATTCCGGTGCAGGCCTTCAGCCTTCAGTTGCGGGCAGATTCCATTTATTTTCAACGGTTTGGAACAACAAACAAAGTGGAATCCCTCCACCTGGTTTCCCTTTTTTCCTCGCTTCGGGATAGTATTCAAACAACGGGTGATGCTTTCGTGTTCTTCGACGCTTCGGGGCAAGCACAGCAACTGGAACGCGCCGCTTTGGTACACCAATTTCAACAAAATGACCGGATAGAACAGCGCACTTTCTGGCTGGGCGCCGACAAATATGGCCGCTGTATCCTGAGCCGGCTTTTGCTTGGATTCCGCATTTCACTTTTAGTAGGCGGTATTGCTGTCTTTATTTCACTCACCATCGGACTGGTGATCGGCGCTTTAGGCGGCTATTTCGGTGGCCGGGTCGACGATGCCGTCATGCTGCTGGTGAATACCGTTTGGTCTGTTCCTACCTTGTTGCTCGTTTTTGCTATTGTGCTGGCACTTGGTCGCGGCATCGGCATTATTTTCTTAGCCGTCGGACTTACGATGTGGGTCGATGTTGCGCGGGTCGTGCGCGGACAGGTGCTGGCGCTGCGCGATCTTCCCTTTGTGGAAGCCGCTCAAAGTATGGGCTTTGGATCTGGCAGGATTATTTTCCGGCATATTCTGCCCAACCTGATGGGGCCGGTGCTGGTGGTAGCGGCAGGCAATTTTGCCACCGCCGTGCTCGTCGAATCCGGCCTGAGTTACCTCGGTTTCGGGGTGCAGCCACCTGCTCCTTCCTGGGGCACGATGCTCAATGAAAACTATGGCTATGCACTCGGCGGAAAACCGCTGTTGGCAATCGCACCCGCGCTGGCCATTGCCTGTACGGTGCTCGCTTTCAACCTGGTGGGAAATGGCTTGCGCGATGCAATGGATGTTAGAGAAGTGAGAAGTGAGAAGTGAGAGGGTTAGAGACATCCCGTTATTCCTTGCGCAAACTGGTCACCGGATTCAGCAGCGCCGCTTTGACACCCTGGTAACTTACCGTTGCGAGCGCTACGGTTATCGCCGCAAGCCCTGCCGTCGCAAAAATCCACCAGTACAGATCAATGCGGTATTCGAAGCTGTTGAGCAATTTTTGCATTGCCCAGCCGGCCAGGGGCGCGGCTAGCAGGAAGGCCGGCAGGACGGGTTTCAGGAAGTCTTTGGACAAGGCAAACCACACGTTGGCCACGGTGGCGCCCAGTACTTTTCGGATGCCGATTTCCTTGTTGCGGCGCTCAGCCACAAAAGCGGACAAGTCGAAAAGTCCCAAGCAACTGATAAAAATAGCCAGTCCGCCGAACATATTGGCCAATTGGCCGACCGAGCGCATCTCATCGAAACTTTTCTGATAGGCTTCTTTGGTAAAATTGAACTCGAATGGATAACTCGGGTTGTGTTTTTTGACAGTTTGTTCGATTTGTGCCAGGTTTTGCCGCCAGTTTTCATCATTTTGGAAGCGAATAAAAAAATGGTTCATACTGCCTTTGCTGAGAAAAACAGCCATAGGCATGGGCGAGGAAAAAGGATCGTTGTACACAAAATCCTCCACAACGCCGATAATCGTAATGGTTGAATCGTAGCGAATGGTGGAACCCACCACCGGTTCTTTCAGTCCCGAGTTTCGTCATCAGGAGGCTCAGCACCAGCGCTAAAAACGTCATCAGCATTTGTTTAAATATTGACAATCAACTATTTAGAGAGAAAAGCAAGGTTGTAGTTGTCCGATTTCGGACGCTGCTGTGCGGAAATGGTTTTTGGTGTTTCGTATTTG
>JAYSZC010000331.1:0-4640 GCA_043738235.1 Lewinellaceae bacterium
TTGTCAACTATGTCAAAGCAGATTCGAAACAGGCATTTGAACAATTTATGGAAGATGTATTCTTCAAGGTACTCACAACGACCCGGGTGCCCGAACGAGCCGAGCAGTACCGAAAAACGCGTTGGCTCAAGCCGGCTCAACAAAATGAAGACGGTACCTGGACGTATGCGTTTATCATGGATCCCTTAGTAGCGAATGCAAATTATGATATCGAGAAGTTGTTTCAGGAGCAATACAGCCCGGAAAAGTCGACCGAGCTATTCAAGCAATACGAATCCTATATTGCAAGGTCGGATTTTCACGCGGTCGTTCAATCCAAACATTAATTATATTCGTGTGGGTGCATTTCAAATTGTCGTTGCTGCTTATTGACGGGGTGACTCGAAGTCACCCCGTCAATAAGCAGTGCACAATGCCAAGCGACAATGAAAAAATGCAGCTTATCCGTGTGCAGTCTTTCGCCCCGGCAGATTTTCCTATTTCTTACCTTTTTAATTAAAATATCACACAAATGAAAAACCATCTCCTTTTCGTACCAATCATGTTGGCTTGCCTCTTCGCCGGCTGCCAAAACACACCCGACGCAGCCACCGCAGAAAAAATGGTGCGCGAAGTCAATGCAGAATTCCAGCAGCAACCTTATCAGACGATAGAGCAAAACACCCCCGATGATTATGTTTTTATCAACGGTGAAGGTGTTTTTGCTTCAAAAGAGCAGATGCTTCAAAGGATAAAAAAAGACGTGAAAATTGGAAAATGGGATTTGGACAATCTCAAAGTTCGGGCATTGGACCATGTGCTTGTTGCCACGGGAGTAAACAATCATTCCATGGGTGGCGACGATGGCAAAGCACTTACTTACCAGACTGCATTTACCTATGTTTACCAGGAAAAAGGTGGAAAACTGGAGTCGGTAGCCGGCCAGCACACGCACGTTCAAAACGCAACAAAAGAGGAGGAAGCCGCTATCATCAAACTGGTACAAGCAGATACAAAAGCATTTTTGGCGGGCGACGTGGCAGGCTTGAAAAACACCTGGGCGTTCACACCATACACACGCGGCATGGCGGTTTCGTCCGATGGTCAGAAAGTGTACGGCGGCAGCGGCGACGATATGCAGAAATTTGTCGAATCCGTCAAACCGACCGACGCCACTTTCACCCAATCCAACTACAACATCAAAATCAACGGCAACATGGCCTGGGCAACTTTCGATCAGCAAGTTACACAGCCCGGCAAGTCCGGCTACTCCACGCACGAGATGCGCTGCATGGAAAAAATAAATGGCAATTGGCGGATTTTGGTAGTGGCCTCGCAGGCTATTTGAGGAGATTCCTTGGGTTATTGCAGTTCGCCCATCAGCCGTATCTCGTAAGCATACCCGTTTGGCGACATATCTCGCAGTTGTATCTTGAAGTACTTGGCCGTTACAGCCGGGAAGTCCATCACCTGAAACGGTGTTTCGGTTAGCAGGGCATTCTCCATTTCGAACCGGCCTATGGAGGTAAAAGACCCGCTAGGCGAATCATTGCTATACGACAGCTCCACCACCAGGAACTGGCTGTTGCTGCTGCCCGGAATCAGGTAACTGAACTGGCTGAAGGTGGCCGTGCGCTTGTCTTTGAAGCCCCATACGGCAAAGTTGTGGTTGGTGTATACTTCGACGTAGTTGCTGCCATCTGTCAATTTCTCCATGTGAGCACCCGACGATACCAGGATGGCCCCGCCATTCTCGGGGGCCAACAGATTGATGCGCTTCCCTTTCAATTGTGCATACGATTTGCTCGTGTTCAGATTAGGGTTGATTGTTTTAGCGGCTACCATATTTTCCCTGGCTTTATCCGCATTGCCGAGCTGCTCGTAAGCGTATGCCAGGTTTTGGTGGACGGTTGCCAGGGGCGCCTGTGCGGCTACCTTTTCCAGATATGTCACCGCCGTGGCGTAGTCCTTGTGCTCGAGCGCAGCCATGCTTTCTGCCAGCCATTTGTTTATTTCAGATTTTTTGGCTTCCAGGTGTTTGCTTACTTCAGCATCCAAATCGCCGCGCAGTTTAATCTCCTTCTGAATCTCCTGTAAGGAAATATAAGCCGCCGCCTGCCCGCTGAACAAGGCGCTGTAGGCAAAATACCCGCCGCCCAACAACACCAGCAGCCCGAGTGCCAGCCCGATAAAATGTCCCTGCGCCAGCCCGGCGATTTTCTTTTTGGTGATGGTATTCCCCGAGCCAATCACCACATCCTGACTGCCCTGCACGTGGATTTTACTGCCGCGCAAGTCCGCCACATTGCCGCTTTGCATCACGGCCGCGACCTGTTCGTTGAGGAACTGTTTTTGTAGCCCCTCCAGCACGGCCTTGGGTGCTGATGTCCCGTTGTCGATTTCGTCCAGCAGTCCCAATGCCCCGGCTGTGACACGGTTGCGCACACGTTCGGCTTCTTCGTGGGCGATTAGGCCGCGGTTGGCCTGTTGCTCATTGCCGGCCCAGGAGGCTTGGAGCAACAGGGCAGCCTGCTGCCATACGGGGCTTTGTGTTTGCGCCCAAGCGGTGAGTTGCTCCAGGGCCTCAGCGGTGCGGGCAGAGGCCAGAAGAGAGCGGAGGTGGGTTGAGTTAGTCATTTAATTATTGGGTTATTTTTCCTCATCAAATGTACAAAATGTTTGCAATGCATCAATATAATAGCATAATCAGTGTCCCGAATCGGTCGGATCGGTAGATAGTGTTTGTGCAACGTGTCATTTTTGCACAAAAATTACCGTTGATATGAAAAACACACTCTATTGCCTTGCTCTCCTTGCCGTTCAGGCTTCCGCTCAAAACTCAACCCCGGTTTCACCGATGGACGCCCAGCAGTACGGCGTTGTGCTGGAGCACCCGGGTATGCAACATGTTGTAGTCAAATCCGACGTCCGCTTTCTGGATGATGCAAAAGGAAAACTCCACATGGACGTCTACCTGCCGCCCGGCTTAAAAAAACAGGAGAAACGTCCCGCCATTGTTTTCCTGAATGCAATTGGCGATCCAGCCGGAGAAAGAAAAGTAAAAAGCTGGGGCATCTATTCTTCCTGGCCCCGCCTGATGGCTGCAAATGGATATGTCGGCATTTCGATGGAATCTGATGGAAACCGTATCCAGGAATCCCTGCAGGGCATTTTCGATTTTATTGCCAAAAACGGCGATGCGTACCACATTGATGCAGAAAAATTAGGCGTGTACGCCGCATCGGCAAATGTGCGGGAATCCGTGACCTACCTGATGGGCGAACATGCATCCAAAGGCATCCGGGCGGCAGTGCTTTATTATGGCCGGCCTCCGGCAGGACCCTACCGGAAGGACCTGCCTGTACTGAATGTGGTGGCACAAAGCGATGCAACCCCCGGCACATACGACAACCTCTGGAAAGAAGTACTGGCCAACCATGCGCCCTGGACGATTAAAATGGCGTCGAACCTGCCGCACGCTTTTGATGCTTTTTCGGATAATGACGAATCTCGCCGGGTCATCCTGGAAACCATTTCTTTCTGGAAAAACCACCTCGACCCGGTTCCTGCGCCTTCCTGGAAGCCTTCCAAAGGTCGGGATATAATCGCCTTGTTTTACGCACACAACCATGAAAAGGCGCTTCCCATGTTAAAGTCGATGGCCGAGGAATACCCGACAGATGTGCAAACCCTTGCATCGTACGCCAATCAACTGGCCCGCGCAAATCAGTCGGCGGAAGCCGAACAGGTTAATAAAAAAGTGCTGAGCCTGGATCCTCAAAACATACGCGCCATGGTAAACCTCATCGCCGTATTGTACCGTCAAAACAAAGTCGCCGAGGCGGAACAGCACTTGTCAGTAGCAGTACAATCCGGGAAAATGGACGCCAATGCATATTCCAATCTGGGGTACACCTGCCTCGTGGTGGGGAAGGACATCGAAGCCGCGAAATATTATGAAATCGCCGTTTCCATGAGACCCGGCGGAGTGGATTACTACAACCTCGGTTGCGCCTATTCCAAAAGCAACAACCCCGAAAAGGCATTTGCGGCCCTCGAAAAATCCATCGAATATGGTTACCATTCCAGGAGCCAGTTTGAAAATGACTCCGACTTGTTTCCCTTAAAAGCGGACGCCAGGTTTAAAGCGCTGCTGGAAAAAACGAAGTGAGGTGAATTCGATGGGTGGGTATATGATATAATGGTAATTCTCATTTTACCCCTAAGTGTGGCGCACCATCTTAATGGAGGTGTGCCACACTTATTTGAATATTCCTCCAAAAACTGTTTATTTTTAACCCTGATATGAACTAACCCTATGCTTTATGTCCTCCCGCAGGTTCTCGTTTTTTCTTCATCTGCTCTTGCTTTTTCCGCTGCCGGCTTTCTCCCAGACAGCGAAAACAAAAGTAATCCGCACGGAAGGAGATTGGCTGGAAAGGACGCCTTTGCACAATAACCAGGTTTATGACATACTACAGGATTCGAGGGGATTTATGTGGTTTGCTACTACCAGGGGTTTGATAAAATACGATGGCGCTTCTTTTACCATATATGAGCACAATCCCAGCGATAACAAAAGTATAGGATTCATCACCCCAACCCGGTTATTGGAGGACAAGCAGGGGAAAATCTGGGTGAGCGCGCACAATGGGATCAGT
>JAYSZC010000332.1:0-12686 GCA_043738235.1 Lewinellaceae bacterium
AACCGAATTACGCAGCCTCATGCGCCTTAACTTTCAACGACTGCCGGCGGTGAAGGTGGCATAGATTTCTTTCAAAACCACTTTGCGGCGGCTATACCACGAGACCCCCTCGCGTTTTAAACACTTCAAACCCGCGGAGATAGTAACTTATACATCACCGGCGTCACAATCCGCGACAGCAGCGTCGACGAAATCAGGCCCCCGATCAGTACGTATGCCAGCGGCGAGTACAGCGGGTTTTCCTCCACTGCTATGGGTAGCAGGCCGCCGATGGCCGTCAGCGAAGTCAGCAGGATGGGCACGAAACGGATTTCTCCGGCCTCCTGGATGGCCTCGTCGAGGCCGCGGCCTTCCACGCGCAGTTGATTGGTGAAATCCACCAGCAGGATGGAGTTTTTGACCTCGATGCCCATCAGGGCAATCAGGCCGACCACCACCGTGAAGGAAAACGGGTAACCTGTGGCGAGCAGGATCAGCACCGCGCCGATGATGCCCAGCGGGATCACGGACAACACAATAATCGTGCTTCGGAAGGTTTTAAACTCCAGGATCAGCACGGCCAGCAGGCCGAACACGGTGATCAGGATAATGGTGCCGAGTCCGCCGAACGAGCGCTGGGCGCTTTCTTCTTCGCCGGCCACCACGTAGTGTACACCTTTGGGGAAATTCGTGGCGGCGAGTTTTTCCTTGATTTTGGCGTTGACTTCCGTGGCGTAGAAACCCGTTTTTACGGAAGCCGTTACACCCGTGAAACGATCCTTGTCATAGTGTTGGATATAGTTCGGCGAAGGTTTGAATTCCACCTCCGCTACCTGGCTGAGCGGGATGGCCGTGCCGAGTATATTGTTGATATACAGGTTTTTAAACACGTCTAAGTTGGTGAACACGCCCGGCTTGGGCAGTGTGACGCTCAGGCTGTATTCTTCTCCGTCTTCTTTAGCCGTAAAACTGCCCATGTTCAGGCCCGCCACAGCCAAGCGCACCATCCGGTCGATTTCGGCCACTGCAATGCCCATCGTTGCGGCTTTGTCCTTGTTGATGTTGACAAATAAATCCGTTTTGATCGTGGAAATAGGGTTATCTACGTAAATGGCGCCCTCCGTGGTAGCGATCATGTTTTCCACCTGAACGGCTACCCTGCGCAAGGTGTCTAAGTTATCGCCGTAAACCCGGATGGCGACCGGCGCATCTATCGGCGGCCCCTGTTCAAAGTTTTGCACATTGATTTTTGCGCCGGGCACGTTTTTGAATTTTTCGCGCAAGTCATCGATAAACGCGATTTTCACCGGCGGCGGCGTTTTTTCCTGCAATTGCACAAACACTTGCCCGTAATCGGGGCTTTCGTTTTCGCGGATTACGTTGTAGTACACCCGCGGGTTGCCGCGACCGATATTGCTCGAATACCAGGTCACCTGCGCTTTGCCATCGCTATAAGTTGAAACGGGCGATACCGAATCCGGCAGCAAATGGTGGTTTTTGAATTCAGGCGCAACGTATTCATGTAACACAGAATCAACGAGTTGCACGATGCGGTCGGTTTGTTCCAGGCTGGAACCGGGCGCGGATTCCACATCGATATACAACATCGGACGCTCGGAAGCGGGGAACAGGGCAAAACCTGCTTTACCCGCCATAGCCACGACGCCGAAGAAAATAATGGTGGAAATTAAAAGGGTCGTTTTAGGCCATTCGAGGCCCTTGTGCAGCAGTTTGGCGTAGGTGCCCGAGATCATCCATTTCAGGCCGCGCATGAATATATTGCCTTGCGGACTGTGGTGTTCTGCCAGCATGCGGCTCCCGAGAAAGGGTACGATGGTGAGCGAAACGAAGAGTGAAGCCAGCACCGTCAGCACCACGGCCATGGGCAGCGAGCGGATAAAGTCGCCCGAAGCCTCCGGTAAAAAAACGAGCGGCAAAAACGCCAGCACCAGCGTGGCGGTACAACCCAAAACGGCCAGCCCGATCTGTTTGGTGGCGAGAATGGCCGCTTCCTGTCGTTTATAACCGTCTCGTAACCATCGTTCTATGTTTTCCACCACCACAATGGAGTCGTCGACGAGGATACCAAGGGCGATGATGAGTCCCACGATACTCAACTGGTTGAGCGAATAACCCAACTGATCGAGGGCAAACAAACCGATGGCGATACTGAGCGGAATAGAGATCATCACGAGCAGCGCCGCCCGCCAGCCCAAAGGCAACAAAGTCAGGAGTACCAGCAGAATAGCGATGCCAAAATCCTTGACAAAACGGCCCAGGCGTTTGCTCACCGCTTCATTTTGATCGAATACTTTGACGTAGTCCATGTTCGAGGGCAGGCTGCTGCGCCATTCCGCCACCACGTCATTTACCTGTGCGCCTACTACGGTGATGTTTTGCTCGTCTTTCATACGGGCGGTCACCCATACGCAGCGCGTGCCGTTGATGCGGGCCAGGTGTCGCGGCTCTTCGTAGGCCCACTCCACCTCCGCCAAGTCCTTGAGGTACAGTATTTTACCGTTGTTGCCATTAATGACAGTATTTTTTACTTCGTCCAGACTTTCGTAGTCGCCGCTGGTTTCCACAAAAAACTTGCGGTCGCCTGCGTCGATGGCGCCGCCGGGAATGGACACGTTTTCACTCTGCAAAGCGCCCAGCACGCGGCTGACAGGCAGGCCCTCGGCGGCCATTTTGGGCAGGTTGAGGCTGATGCGCACTTCCCGGTTCGGGTAGCCCCAGGTATCGGCTGCTTTGACGCCGGGTAGTTTTTCCAGTTCCTCCTCCAATCTTTCCGCTTCAAATCTTAAATCGGCAAAAGAGGCGTTTTCACTCACTATACCGCCCTGCAAAATGGCGACATCGGAAGAAGAGAAGCGCTGGATAGTGATCCTGTAAATATCCGCAGGCAGTTCGGCGCGCAGGGCATTGACTTCCCGCACGACTTCCTCGTATTTTTTATCGGTATCCTCACCGTGTTTGAATTCCATGGTCAGCAGCATAAAACCGTTGGAAGACACGGAACGCATGCGGTCGATGTTTTCCAAAGCGCCCAGGCGGGTTTCTACTTTGTCGGTGATCTTGTTTTCGATTTCGGCAGGCCCTGCGCCCGGATAAACGATGACGACATTGTAACCCGGCGGAGCAAATTTGGGATCCTCCGCGCGGGGCATGTTCAGCAGCGAGCCGAGGCCCAGCGCCATGACAAAACAGAAAATGATAAAGGTAAATTGACTGTTTTTGACGGAAAATTCGGCGATTTTCATGTGTTTGCTATTATATTTTTTTCACTTTTTTCTTCTCCGTCAAATAAGGCGCACCCGCAGTAACCACTTCCGCCACACCTTCCAGCCCGCCGGCAATAACCACCTGATCGCCTTCCATAAAGGCTACCTGCACCGGCATTTTTCGGACAGATTCGCCGTCGGCCTGAATAGCAAAAACAAAAGCGCTTTTGCCGTTACCTTCCACGATGGATTCGACGGGAATAATGGTATAAGTTCTTGATTGTGAAGGTGTAATGTCCACCTGTGCAAAAAGCCCGGGCGCAAAACGTTTGCCCTGTGGCGCAATGCGAATTTCAACAGTGTACAGGCCGCTGGCTGGGTCGGCGGCGGGCGCGAGGTCGCTGACTTTACCCTGAAAAACGGTGTTTTCATAAGCGTCCATGGTTACTTTGGCAGACATCCCGACATTGATCCTGGCCCAGTCGCGGTCGCTGACGTTGATTTTTACGACCCAATCGTCTTTACCTGTTTCAAACAGTACAAAAACGGGTGTGCCGGGTCCGGTGATCTCGCCTTCGTTCATCACTTTTTTGATGATTTTGCCGCCCCGGGTGGCGCGTATTTCGGCGTATTGCTGGTTGAACTGCGCGATGCGGGCCGTTTCTTTGGCGATGTCGCGGCCTGTGGTGGCATTTTGCAGCAGTTCGAGTGTGGCGCTGCTGTCTTTGTACAAACCTTCCACGCGACCCAGGTCGCGTTCGGCTTTGAGCAGACCTTGCTGGGCCTGCGACACCTGCGCGTCGATTTCGGTTTTATCCAGGATAGCGAGGAGTTGGCCGCTGCGGACTAAGTCGCCCTCGTCTACATATATTTTGCGGATCACGCCACCGACTTTAAAAGACAGGCGTTGTTCGGCGGAAGAACCCAGAATGCCGCTGGCGTGGATGGGCAGCGCGATGGTGCGTTGTTGTACGGACACGGCGCGAACGGGGATGCGCTCGTCTTCCGCGCTGGGAAGGGCATTGTTGCCGGCGACGCTTTTTTCACCGCAGCCGCCGAGTAAACAAAACAGGCCGACAACAGCCACCGTAATGAGGGCGGGCATGGCGAGGGTATCGAGTTTGAGTTTTGTGATTTTCATATAGTGAAGTTTTTTAAGTAGAAGTTGAGTGTTTTTGATGTTTGGTATTGTGGCGTTTTAGAAGTCGGTACACTACCGCCCGTAGCAGGATGGGAAAACGGATGCAACTGATTTTAAAGGATTTAAACGGATCGCCGACGTAGCATACTCCCGAAGATCACAAATGCTCTTTAACCTACCCATCCCGAGAGCGAAGCCCCCCAAACACTAAACACCACACACCAAACACTGCATTTAAAGGCCGGCGGCGCGCTTGAGCGCGGCATCTTTCAGCACGATTTGCGACCAGGCCAGCACGCTTTGCAGCCGGGCGCTGGTCACCCGGTTCTGGGCTTGGAGGTATTCGATCAGCAGTACCTGACTGGCGCGGTATTTATTTTGCACGATTCGGAAAGTCTCCTCGGCGGCGCGTAAACCGGTTTGGGAAGTCTGGTATGCGTTGCGGGCGCTTTCCAGGTCGTTCCAGGCAGTGGTGACCTGCAATGCGACCTGCTGTTGCACTTGTTGGTACTGTGTGCGCATTTTTTCGGATTCAATGCGCGCTTCCTGCGTTTTGCTTTTCCGTTGTCCGCCGTCGAACAGGTCGTAACTCAGCCCGACCTGTGCCAGCGCGTAGGCTTGCTCTTTGTTGAATGTGTAGCCGAAACCCTGAAAACCCAGGCTGCCGCCGACATAAAAATCGGGGATTTTACTGTTCGCGTCGTTGCGTTTGACGTCCGTTTCCGCAGCCTGCATACCGGCCTTCAATGCGGCAAATTCCTGGCGTTTTTCCAGGGCCTGGCTGATGAGTTCTTCTGTGCGATAAGCGGGGACGACTGCGCGTAGCAGCGATGTATCTGCCTGCACTTCACTTGTTAAGTCCCTGTTTATCAGGAAATTAATGTATGCTTTTGCATCATTTTGAGCCTTGCGGAGTTGGATGATTTCGAGATCGGCTTTGCTGAGTTCGTAGTCGGCGGTGGCGATGACGTCTTTTGTGGCGACGTTGTTTTTGACCAAAGATTCGTTGAAACGCCGCAGTTCAAGGAGCACCGTTTTGGTATTTTGCCAGATTTTTTCAGCTTCCAGGGCCTGTAAATACTGGAGATAGACTTCCGTGATCTGGTAGCGCAATTCGTGCTCGTAGGCGGCCTTTTGCGCGGCTTTGGACTGGAACAGGTGCTGCTGGATGTCGCGGTTGTAACGCAGATCGGAATTGTAAAGCGGATAGGAGAAACTCAGTTTCGTTTCGTGAAAATTATTGGGCAGAAACTGGATTTGCTGGTTTTGCAGCGGTAAAAACTGGTTGGTTTGAGTAATGTCGTTCAGGGTGCCGTACACCGGATTCAGCAGGTCGCCGACGGGAAAGTCTATTTTTCGGCCACCTGCCGCTACGGTGTAGTTGGCGTCGAAACTAAGTTTGGGCAAAAAAAGCGCTTTCGATTGGCGGATGCTTTCCTGGGCTTTCCGGAGGTCGGCATCCTGTTGTTTGAGCGCGAGGTTGCTGCTGAGGCCGGCCTGGATATACGATTCCAGAATGCCGGATTGTTGTGCATATATATTTGACAGACAAACACTTAAAATAAAAACAAGCAGAGGGTGGGATAGATATTTCATTAGGATAAAACAGTTTTAATAAACTGAACGGTGTTTATTTCTGAGGACAAAAAAAGGCAACTGCCCGGAGTTGCGAAATGAAAAAACGGTGAACGGTAGTTATTGCGGGGTGAATTGTATGATCCGGTCTACGAACCGGGAATATATCATCTATAAATGTTCCGCCATCTTGAGCAGCATGGCAAACGACTTGCGCGCCATCTCTTCCCGCTGCTCTAGCGGATACATGCGCATCCGGTCACGAACGAACAGCGAAACGAGTCCGTGGGCATGACACCACAGCGTGTAAGCGATGGTTTTGGTATCTGTACTTTTGAAATAACGCGCGTCGATGCAGGCCTGCACCGTGTCTTCAAAAAACTGGTGAACAGACAGCCCGAGCGCCCAACACTCTTGATTCTCAAGGGATTCCATCGGCGCCCGGATGATAAACAGCAAGTCGTAGAGGCCCGGATGTTTCATGCCGAAGTCGATGTAGCGCCGGCCGATTTCCGTCAGGCGTTCCCAGGGATCTTCAATAGTTGCCACAGGCAACAGGTGGTCGCGTTTGACAGCTGCGGCCTCGTATTGCAAGGCAAAAAAGATGTCGTTCTTGTCCTTAAAATACAGGTAAATGGTGGCAGGACTGTACTCTATGGCTTCGGCAATATTGCGGATGCTCACGGCATCGTAGCCTTTTTCCCGAAATAAATGCAACGCGGCGTCTAAGATGGCCTGGCGCATTTCCTTTTTATCCCGCTCTTTTCGTTCGGTGATACTCATCTTTGGTCGGTGATTTTAAACTTAACGACGCAAAGATAATGAACAGTGTTCAGTAAATACAAATTTTATTGGTAGCACAACCTTCAGGTTGTCGGGAAAAGGCCATTTATGGCCGTTAATAAAATACAATAAGCACTTCCCGATTTTATCAACGACCATAAATGGCCTTTTGCCGACGGCTTGAAAGCCGTGCTACCATTCCTCATCCCTCATTCATTACCTCCCACGTATGATCCCCCAGCAGCCGCACCGTAGCCAAATGCTCGTACGGTTGTTTTCGGCCCCATTCGTACGGAGCGATCATGGACAAAAGGTGAACGCCGTCCGATTTGCGCTGATACAGGTGATAAAGGTGGTGGATGACCGGCTGGAATGGGATTTCCGCCTGATAAATAGCCTCGGAGATGGCCATACGGTCGTTGAGCGATTTGGCCTGATTGACCAGCGTTTCCATCTGGCGGCGGAGTTGTTCCATTTGCCGGTCCGTCTGGTCGTACATGGCGGTCATGGCATTGCCGCGGATACGCCCTTTGTCTTCCGGACGGATCACAGCGCCGCCGGCAGTATGGGCATAGGGTAGCAGACCGGGATTTTCGGCTACTTTATCCTTATCAATCGGGTTGATAAATGCCTCGTCGGCAGGGGTATTTTCTTTCTTCGCCATACTTGTATAAAAACGCTCGAAATCGCTAAACGCGAAAAGTGGTATTTGGTTGACTTAACACACGAAAGGCCTACCCACAAAAACCGAGATTTCAGGTGAAATAGACAGCCTGATTCTGACGATGAGCGGCTCTTCAAGTGTCTGCGCAATTTTTCCATGCAGGCGATAAGCCGTTTTGATGGCGCTGAAAACCATCCATGTCAGGCTGCTCGATTTGTGTGCTGCCAGGATTTCCGCGAGTTTTTCGGGCGGAAAACTGACATGACTTCCACGCATCTCCAGTTCCAGGGCAGGGCTTAAACCCATGACAAAACCGAAATTGGCCACTTTTAAATTATATGCTTCAATTTTCGGAAACTCCTCCAGCCATTTTTCAATGGCGGCAATGGTATGTTCCAGAGCTGCCTGGCTCAGACCGGCGGTTTTCTCCTTCAGGATGTTTCCGGCTTGTTGTGCCGATTCAAAAAGGGCACTTAGTTTTTCTTTCATAAATTTTTTTTACCGGGATAAATTGATTTAGGTTAGTTTCAACCAATTATTCGCAATGTTTTTAAAATCATATTCATCAGAAAATCAAATACATCCTGGTTAAAAGCCGTGTTTTACGTTTGAAGTAATATTCTGAAAAGTCCATTCCAGGCGACCCTCAAAGATATGTTTTCGCACGGGACAGTTGGTAATCGGACACACTTTACAGGAATTGGGCGGCACACAGCCGTCCGTGTGTACAAACATTTCCAGCGACTGCGGAAAGTTTTTGCGGATCAGGCCGTCCAGTGCATCCACCTCCTCGTGGGCCTGATTGACATTGAAATACCAGGGAACCGTCAGGTGGCAATCGAGGTGCAAAATCGGGCCGTATTTGATGATGCGCAGGTTGTGCAAATCAATCCAGGCGTCGTGTTTGTGCAGGTTCAGCACGGCAATCAGTTGTACCAGCAATTCATTGTCCGCCTCGTCCATGATCCCTGCCACGGTTTGCCGGATGATCTTGTAACCTTGTACAATAATGATGAAGGAAGAGATCATGGCCACTGCGCTATCTATCCATACAATCCCGGTAAACAACAACAGTAACAAGCCGCCGACGATGCCCGCAGTCGTCCAGGTATCCGTTTGCAAATGTTTGCCGCTGCTTTCCAGGGCGATAGAGTGGTGTTTTTTGCCCACCCGGATACACCAGGCGCCCATCATATAGTTGACCACTGCTGTCGCGCCGATCAGTATGATACCAATATCCAATTGTTTGACCGGGTGGGCGTGGATCAAGTTGATAACAGATTCATATACGATCAGACAACCGGCCACCACAATCAAAATGCCCTCAAAAGAAGCGGACAATAACTCCACTTTCCCGTGCCCATACGGATGGTTTTCGTCGCGCGGTTTTGCGGCTAATCGCAGGCTGTACAAGCCGGTAAACCCCGTCAGCACATTGACGGTGCTTTCCAAAGCGTCGGTGAGCACCGCCACGGAATTGGTCAGGTAGTAAGCCAGTATTTTTACCGCAAACAAGATGACAGAGACGATAACGACCCATAGTTGTACGCGAATGCTAGACATAGCAGAGAGGTGAGAAGTGAGAGGCGAGAAGTGAGAGGCGAGAAGTGAGAAGTGAGAGGCGTCCCGTTTGGCCACTCGATGAGTTTTAGATCTGGTTTTTCAGGCCTGTAATCGTGAATCGTGAGTCGTGAATGGTGAGTGGCATTCCGGCAGAAGAAAAATCGAAAAAATCCGTATCTCATCTTTCTAATCCGTGTTCTATTCCATCCTATTCCCAGAAAGTCTGCTCGATCCTTTCCACAAAATCCAGCGAGGCCAGTTCGTACAACACACGCTGGTAGTTTTTCTGGTGGGTGCTTCCAATCACGAGCCATTGTTGCTCGCTACAACCTATACGCCCTTTGGAACCAATCTGACGTCCTGCACTGGGGTCGATGCGGCGTACGGCTTTCCATTTTTTGGGGTCCCGGGGAATACAAAATTCGTAATTGACAGCTACTTTACTGTCTTTGTTTCCGCTCAAACCATCCTGATCCAGGTTTTTGAAATTCAGTTTAATTTTTTGCCACACCGCCGGGCTTTCGCTCACCGATTGTGTCTTGCAGGCGCAAAAAAAGAAGATTGACATAAAAACAAGTCGTTGATTCATAACGGAGCGATATTTTGCGGCCAAAAGTAATGATATGAACACTCGCCGCAAGTTCTTGCAACAAACTTTATTAGGTAGTCTGGCTGTCGGGAATACCGACTTTTGGCTGAATCATCCCGATTTGTCCGAAAAAACGGATAAAAACGCTCTGCCTGTGGTTATTTCTACCTGGGCGCCCAATATTAAAGCCAATGTCGCCGCCTGGCAGGTACTTGCTGCAGGCGGTTACGCGCTCGATGCCGTGGAAGCCGGCGTGCGTGTGCCGGAGGCTGATCCCGAAGATACCAGTGTGGGATACGGCGGTTTTCCGGATCGAGACGGCCACGTGACGCTGGATGCCTGTATCATGGACGAAAAAGGTATGGCCGGCTGCGTCACTTTTTTGCAACATATCATGCACGCCGTGAGCGTGGCGCGCCGCGTGATGGAAAAAACGCCGCACGTTATACTTTCCGGCGAAGGTGCTTTACAATTCGCACTGAGTCAAGGTTTTGTAAAAGAAAACCTGCTGACGGAAAAAGCCAAAAAGGCACTGGAAGCATGGCGCATCGAATCAAAATACAAACCGATTATCAACATCGAACGCCACGACACCATCGGTATGCTGGCCCTCGATATGCAGCGGCGTTTGTGCGGCGCCTGTTCCACCAGCGGCGCTGCGTTTAAAATGCACGGCAGGGTGGGGGACAGCCCCGTGATCGGCGCCGGACTGTTTGTCGACAATGAAGTAGGCGCCGCCGTCTGTACCGGACTGGGTGAAATGGTGTTGCGCACCCTGGGTAGTTTCTTAGTCGTAGAAGAAATGCGGCGCGGCGCGCACCCGCAAAAGGCCGTGGAAACTGCCGTCAAACGCATCGTCAAAAAGTACCCTGCCCAAAGTGAAGAAGCCCAGGTGGCTTTTGTGGCGCTCGACCGCAAAGGCCGGCATGGCGCGTACAGCATACACACCGGATTTAACTATGCGTTGTACCAGCAGGGGGAAAACCGGGTGGTGGAGGCGGGTAGTTTGTTTGATAAGTAATCTGCCTCAATTTCCCATTGCATTTTTAGGCTTTTTCCTCGGCACGATCCTGCCGTTGAAATACAAGATACTCCTCAAATTGGGCATCGAATTATCGTACAAAATGATACCCGGCTGCGCCAAGCCCGATTTGCCCCGGCTGTCGAATTCAACCCGGATCGTAGCTGTTTTTCCCGGCTGAACCGGCGACTTGGGATACCGCAGTACCGTGCAGTCACAACTGGTTCGCACGCTCCTGATCTGATAAGGCACGGCGCCGGTATTGGTGACTGTAAAAGAATCCAGCAAAATCGCCCCTTCTTCCATCACGCCGAAGTCTAGGGTGTCGCGGCTCCACGAGACGGTCGTCCGCTCGGCAGGAGATGTATCCACCTGCGACTCAGCAGGAAAGGCAGCGCCAAAAAATATCAGTAACAAGGTGAATCGCAGGAAACGTAGCATCGGTGATGGATTTGAATGTGTTGTGAGGGCGGCAAAAATAGAAGATTTTTTACCACATAGGCACATAGAATAGATTTGACACATACAACACATAGATTTTAGAGTACTCTACGCTATGTGTTGTATGTGTCAAATCTATGTGCCTATGTGGTAAAAAATCACATTGGGAAGACTTTATCGGTTTTAATTTCTATTTCCGCAATGCAACCGTGTTTTGGCTTTATATTTCATACGGAGCATCCCGGGGTTTTCTGCCGGAGTTTAAAACGGTTTGAAAATCCCGGACATGCTTTTCAAAAACTTTCATGTTATGATGAAAAAAATATTGCCACTCCTGGTATGCCTCGCCGCTTGTTGTACGGCTTTCGCTCAAACACCTGCCAATACCCTGCCGCCTTCCACCTATGCGGATTCGCTGTTTTTTGCCAATGAATGGCAAGCCGCCAAAACTGCTTACCGGGAATATCTGCTGAAATACCGGAAGCGGCACAACCCAGGCTTCGTATGGCTTTCTGCCAAATCCGTCAGAACCGTCCGGATGAAGCCATCCAGGGCTTACAGGAATTGATGAACCGGGCAGACTTACCCGCCAACCTGCTTCCAATGGTGCAAAGCCGCCTGGCAATGGCGTACGCCCTGAAAAAAAACAGCAGCCAGGCCTTCGAATGGCTACAAAAAGCGCAGTCCGGTGGTTACAACAACGCGTATGAACTGGAGCAGGATATTGCCTTTGCAAATATTCAGAAAGACAGCCGCCTCAAAGCCTTGCGCGAAGCCATGTTATTAGCCGGCTATCCCTGTCTGCGCGATACCGCCGCCCGCGCTTTCGATTTTTGGGTGGGCGAATGGGAAGTGTTTTCCAACAGTACTACCAGGCAGCGTGCCGGTACCAGTTCGATCCAGAATGTGTCAGGCGGCTGCCTGATCCTGGAAAACTGGACCACCTGGAACGGTACGTACAATGGAAAAAGTATGAATTTTTACGTACCGGAAACCGGCAAATGGCGCCAGATATGGACGGACTCCGGGCGCAACCTGAGTTATTTTGAAAACGGGGAGTACAAAGACGGCGCGATGCGTTTCACCACGACCACCGCGCAAGGACAAGCCGGAAAACTGACATTTTTCAACCTCGGCCCAAATAAAGTACGCCAATTTTATGAAGTGTCTGCCGATGGAGGCAACACTTATCAGGTGGGATATGATTTGATATATGTCAGAAAGGGAAGTGGAGAGACCTGGTAATTAAACCGCTTTGAAAATGTAAGCGGAGTGACATAATTGCATTCAGCCGGTCACTTTTTTACTTTATATTTGCGTTGCTCAACGGCACACCCATGAAGAAGAAAAACGACCTGAATTTACAGGATGCAATGAAAGAGATGATCCAGGAATATCACCTGGGTTCGCAGCTGAACGAAACAAAGGTGAGAACCCTTTGGCACGATCTCATGGGCAAAACCATTTCTACCTATACTTCCAATATCCAGGTGCGTAAAAACGTGTTGTACCTCACCATTTTATCCGCGCCGCTCCGGCACGAACTCTCTTTTGCCAAGGATAAAATCCGCACCCTGCTCAATGAAGAACTGGGCGAGGAATATATCAAGGAAGTAGTCGTAAGATAGTCCGAAGTCGGCAGTGCGAAGTGCGAAGTCCGTATAGTACACCGTTACATTCTTGGGTTTCCAAAACATGTAATAGTG
>JAYSZC010000333.1:0-4625 GCA_043738235.1 Lewinellaceae bacterium
CAACTGGGCCAGTATCATCCTCACTGGTGTTGTTTGCTACCCACTTACGCAGTGGATGCTGCCGGAACAGATGACCATGGTTTTCTTCGGCCAGGGCGCTGTCATTGTAAGCAGCACCAATGTATTCAGCGCAATGATTGTGGGCCTTGTTGTAGGCGCGCTGATTTCCGCTATTACGGAATACTATACGGGATTGGGCAAAAAACCGATCCTGGACATCGTGCGCCAGTCGGCTACCGGCCACGCAACCAATGTCATAGCCGGTCTCGCAACTGGTATGATGAGCACCTGGATGCCGGTTGTGCTGTTTGCAGGCGCTATCTGGAGTACTTATTCCTTAGCCGGATTTTACGGGGTGGCGATCGCTGCTTCCGCTATGATGGCTACAACTGCCATGCAATTGGCTATCGACGCATTCGGCCCGATTGCCGACAACGCCGGCGGTATTGCTGAAATGAGCGAATTGCCCAAAGATGTGCGCGGCCGTACCGACGTGCTCGACTCCGTGGGTAACACCACGGCTGCGATTGGCAAAGGTTTCGCCATCGCTTCCGCCGCACTGACGGCGCTGGGCCTTTTTGCGGCCTATGTGAATTTCACGGGTATCGAAGGAATCAATATCTTTAAAGCCGACGTACTCGCTGCCTTGTTCCTCGGCGGTATGATCCCGGTGGTTTTCTCCGCTTTCGCCATGCAAAGTGTGGGCCGTGCCGCTATGGATATGGTAGAAGAAGTGCGCCGCCAGTTCCGCGAAATTCCGGGACTGCTGGAAGGTACCGGCAAAGCCGACTATCAGCGCTGCGTTGAAATCTCGACCCGCGCTGCCCTGCGCGAAATGATGCCTCCGGGCCTCATCACCATCATCACCCCGATTGCGGTAGGTTTCATCATGGGAGCTGAAGCATTGGGCGGCTATATGGCCGGCGTTACCGTGAGCGGTGTCATGTGGGCTATTTTCCAGTCCAATGCCGGCGGCGCATGGGACAACGCGAAAAAATCTTTTGAAAAAGGTGTGGAGATCAACGGTCAGATGTTCTACAAAGGCTCTGATCCGCACAAGGCGGCTGTCACCGGCGATACCGTGGGCGACCCGTTTAAAGATACCTCCGGTCCATCCATGAACATCCTGATCAAACTGACCTGCCTCGTCGGCCTGACGATTGCGCCGATCCTCGGCGGTCACATGAGCGATCGCGATACCGGCATGAAGCAGCCCGAACCGAAAATGGAGCAGAAAGCACCCGATGCATTGTCGCAGCAGGTGGCTCCGATCGGAGAGAAGAAATAAAGATTGTTTTTTTAGTGACGGGGTGACTTGAAAGGTTGATGAGGGTTGATAAAAAGGTTGATAAAGTTGATATTGGCCACTCATTGAAGTGATTAAACTCAATATGAGAAGCTATTATCAACTTTATCAACCTTTTTATCAACCCTCATCAACCTTTTGAGACTAAAACTTCACCCCGTGCCAACGTTCTGTACGCAGGTAAAATACCACCATCAGAATCATAACGATCCAGTAGACGACTTCTCCAACCCACACCCATACGAGGGTGACATGCAGCACATTGACTGCTAAAAAAAGATAACCGAGGTAGACGCTGAGGGTAATCATTTGCAGGCGGAGTCCAAACCAGGTCGCGCCGGTACCGGAAAGTGAATTGACAAATACGGAACCGAAAGTGGCAAGAGACAGAATCAGCAGCATCAGGTGGAAAATCGGTTGTGTCTCGCCGATCAGGCTCATATCGGATTTGCCGAGCAGCGGATACAACACCTGACCGGGAAAAATCAGAATGGGCACGGCCATAATCATAGAAACTAACCAGCACAGTTTGCCTGTTTTCCAGGCTGCGGACAACACTTCGGCTTGCCGGGCTTGACCGATCAGGTTGCTCACCAGCGTATTGACGCCCGATGAAAAGCCCCATAAAGGGATGGAGAGCAGCAAATAAACCGTACGCGCCAGGTTGGAAATAGCCAGCGCCCGCTCACCGAGATTTTCTACCATACCGAAAAAGAAAATCCAGCTCCCCTGACCAATGGCAGCATGTGCCACGACGGGCAGTGCAATATTAAGTTGTTGCCGCGTGAGCGCCCAGTCGGGCTTGGGCACGGAGAAAATCCGCAAGCGGCGGTTCTCCTTGTCATATATGATAAACAGTACAAATACTACAAATGCCACACCCTCGGCGATACTGCTGGCCAAACCCGAGCCGCCGATACCCATGGCCGGCAATCCGAATTTACCAAAAATAAGGGCATAGTTGAGCACCAGATTGACAATAGCCAGCACAATGGTGTCGAACAGGATAATTGCCGGGCGCGCTATACCGGTATACAGTGAAATGAGGGCCACGCCGGCATAACTGAAAAATATGCCGTACGAACGATAGTGTATGTATTCGAGGCATTTAGCATACACAATGGGAGAGTTTTCCAAAAAAAGTTTAAAAAACCAGGGCGTGCCAAAACGCATGAACAGCCACATCAGCGCAGCCAGCCCCAGTTCAAACAACAACATTGTATGGAACACGTGGCCCACCGCCTTGAATCGCCCCTCCCCCATTCTCCGGGCTATGATAATCTGGCCGCCCCGCGAAAACGAGTAACCAATGGCGGCAATGGTGATATAAAAAACGCCCACAAATCCGATGGCCGCAAAATCGACTTCACTCAGGTGATACAGCAACACGGCGTCGCTCAAGGCAATTACGTTTTGTGCAGCCGAACCAAGCATGATCGGTGCGGAAATTCTCCAGATTTGGCGGTAAGTCAGGTCAAGTTTCAAAACGTTCCATTATTTTTACCACAGAGTATTTTTTAACCACATAGACATAATAGATTTACCACATAGTTCACATAGTTTTTAGCGTACTCTACACTATGTGAACTATGTGGTAAATCTATGTGCCTATGTGGTAAAAAATTCAATAAAACTTCCAGATTTTCCAGCCGGCAGGCACAATATTCCAGTGTTGTTTTTCCCTGAAATCTGGGTTGACAAATACCAGCGCGAAGTCGAAAAAATCTATGCTGAGGGTTACCCGTTGGTGCTGCCGGATACGTTGCCAGGCCGAATACATCTCCGGCGACCAGTGTATGTCGTCCAACACAAAAACGGTCTGCGTACCTGCAAACGGCAAACAAGTTTCAAAGTACTGCAACGTCGGCTCCAGCCGATGGTTGCCGTCAAGGTACACTAAATCAACGCTTTGCAAGCTTTGTAATGCGGGCAACAGCGTTTGTTCAAATGCGCCGGTCCTTATTTCGGTAGTCCCCAGCCCCAACCACGACAGGTTGGCGCGCGCCACTTCGGCGGTTTGCGGAGAACCCTCGAGCGACAAAAAACGCGCATTCCGGGCCGCAGAAGCCAGGTACATGGCGCCGATACCCACCGAACTGCCCAATTCGAGCATAGTTTTCGGCGCCAGCCACTGCGCCAGGCGAAAAAGCCGCTGCCCCTGGCGGGCGCTGCTCCCGGCCTGCCGAACAATCTGCCGAAGCGAGCGCCGCTTTTGACCCCGGGTACGACCGGCGCCAAAATCTTCCACCTCTATGACCTCATCGCCTGACAACATCCGCTCGCGCAGCAGTTCCACATCCCGGAAAGCATAATACCGGCGCCGGTCTTCCAGCACAGCCTGGGCTAATTCAAATACAAAAGGCGAATGGAGCTGATACCTGGTGACGGCCGACCAATAAAATCTTAAAAAAGCCCGGAACTGATACAACATAGAGAATATATCGAAAGCGAACGGCGCTCCTGTTTTAGACAATATTTTGTACGAAAATATGAAAATAAGTATTTGACTACCAGCAACTTATTATCCAACATTTATACTTCCATTTAGTTTCGGGACGTATTCGGCGGGCGAAAATAGGACAGGTTTTCGTTAAATAACACTTAAACCGGCTTTCCGGCGAAAATACCCGTAGCATTCGCCCCGTTTTCAGCGCATTCCACTACAAAACGGAACCATACTTTATCCATGAAAAATATTCGTCTGCTTGCCGCCTCCGCTTTCGTGCTCCTGTTTTTAAGCAGCCCCGTCTTCGCTCAACGTTACAAAACCGCCGCCGGTATCCGGGTGGATAACGGAGTGAATCTGACAATTCAACAATACATTACCAATGGCTGGACGGTAGAAGGTATCCTTCATACCCCCATCGCTTCTGAAAACCTCGGTGTGACGCTGCTGGCTGAAAAACACCACAAAATCCTCTTTCGCGGTTTTAATTTTTACGGCGGCGGCGGCCTGCACTACTACGGTATCAACACCTCCGATGTTGCGGAGCGCAGCACTGACAAAAATGTATGGGGACTTTCCGCCATCGGCGGCGCCGAACTGTCCATCGGTCGCCTGAATTTTGCGGTAGACTGGAAACCTGAATTACACCTTTCGGGCGACGAGGTGCGGCCCTTCGACTGGAATGGCGCCTCTATCTCGGTGCGCTATATCATAGCCAAACGCGAACGGAATAAGGTGAAGGACTGGGGCGTGTGGGATAAGTTTGGGAGGAGGAAGAAGTGATGAATGATGAATGATGAATGATGAATGATGAATGATGAATGATGAATGATGAATGATGAATGATGAATGATGAATGATGAATGATGAATG
>JAYSZC010000334.1:0-4621 GCA_043738235.1 Lewinellaceae bacterium
CATTCCCCGGTATAGGGATCGGTGATCCGGTCCAAATCGTTGACCTTGATCTTGGTGATCTGAATTTTTGGAAGGGTGTCGACGAACCGAATATCTTCCGGCCGGAATACATTAACCCCGTTTTTTCCGCCGACCCAGAACTCGCCGTTCGAACGCCGGAATATCGTATTCGGGCTGAGCGTGGGCGACAGCAAGCCGTCAACTGTCTCGAACCGGTGGAACCTTTTTTCCGGTCGTTCCGCCGGGTCATACCGCATTAATCCATTGGGGCCTGTCAGCCACAGGCAGCCGCTGCTATCGGGCAGTACGTTGTAGTACCGTTCGTTCGGAATACCATCGGTTTTTCCCGTCAGCAAGCGCCCTGTCGTGTCTGCGTCGATGCAAAACAGACCTTTAGAACCCGCCGCCCATATGCGGCCGTCCGGCGATTCAGCGAAGGAAGTGCAATTGCCAGTATCGCTTAGCTCCGCTATTTTATTTTCCGGGCTACCGCTTGCTCCAAGCGTCAGGACCAGGATTCGGTCGGGGTTGTCAGCCACATAAAGATAATTCCCGCGCTGAAAAATAGCCGTCACGTGTTGTAACCCAAGGAAATCGAGGTCGAACCAGGGCAGCAAGCGAACGATATTCCAGCTTATTTGAAGTTGAGAAATTTTTTTGCCCTGCGCAATCAGTCGTGTACCATTAGCCAGCCGGTAATTCGCCTGGAGTAAATCCGCCGCTGAATTATGCGCCCCAAAATAATTCGTATTCCTGAACTCAACCTTCGGGTGCACCGCATTCTTTTCAAAGTGCAGAGCGTTGTTCTCATAAAACCCCCACAGGCCGTAGCTTTGATCTTCCCAGAAACTGGAAATGCCGGGTAAACTAAACGATTGATCCGGTTTGGCGTAATTATTAAGCGCCGTCAAACGCCATTTCAGCTTGTCTCGGGCAAAAACGTATACGCCGGAATCCGGTGAACTACACCAAATAAGGCCTTCCTGGTCTTCAAAAAGTGCGGAAACAGGGCTCCCAACCGTTTCCGGGCGGTAAGAAAACTTGTTTTTCCACAAATGGGCAAAGGCAATGCCCACCTCGGGGCCGGACAGCCAAAGATTGTCGGAAGGATCGCGGTACAAACCGGTAACGACGCCCCGAGGAAACGAGCCGGGTACCCGAGACTCATACTGGATTTGCTGGATGAATCGCCCTTTTTCTTTATCGAATACCAACATGCCGGACTCGCTGACCGCTAAAAGCAGTTTGCCGTCGTACGGAACAATGTCATATATCCATCCGAAATCCTTTGTGGGTTCGACGTAGGCTATCGCTTTGCCTTTCGGATCAAATTTACCGATGCCGTTGTAGATGCCCACCCACACGATGGTGTCGCCGTCCACCCAGGCATTTTTTGTCGGATGTTTCCGGTTAAAAGGTTTGCCGTTCGGGCGAATAAATTCAAAAGCGTGGGCATCGCATTTTTCAAGGTTTGTCATTATCAGACCTGTCCTGTTCGGCAACATCGTCGCCACCACGCTCGAAACGTGCCCCCGCCCGTCGGTTATCACCGCAAACCGCTCCCCTTCCAAGGAACACCGGCGTCGGTATAGCGAGTCCCCGGTATCGAAGAGATACAAGGCATTTTGTCCATTCGAGCTTGTCTTTAACCATAATTTCCCTTCCGCGTCCAAGTAAAATGCGTGAATCTGCTGCAACGGCGCCGGAAACACATCCACAGTTCTGGTAATGCGCCGGTAGCATACGACTGCCGTTGGGGTGCTGAACCACAAATTTTTAGCCTTATCTTCGAAGCAGCGGCTGCTTACTTCCGTCGAAATACGCGCGGCGGATTTCCTGGCCTCCACCAGGGGCACAGGCTTGAGGTTCAGGCCATCGAAACGGAAAAAGCCTTCATCGGTGCCAATCCAGATAAACCCGAATGAATCGTGATAAACGAAATAATTTTCGCTGTTTGGAAGCCCTTTTTCCAATCCAAGATGATTGAACCGGATCGAAATATTCTGTGCATGAAGGATAGTAGCAGAATTGGAGGGCAGTTCCGCTACAGTGGTTAATATAATTCGGAATATTAATTTGAGTTTAAAGAATTTCACGTTGCGAATATACCATACTAAGGCCGGTAAGTAATTAATGTTATGTTATTTATCCCAAACGACCAAATATTTGGGGTTTGTCAGGATGGGTTGGTCGGCTAACGCAAATTTAATTGTGTCGTTAACCCGCACGGGCGCGATGCAATATTTTGGACAGGGCAGGTCGCTCACGATATAACTCGGTGAATCGCTGGGGATATTTTCGACCGGTTTGCTGTTACCTTTGTCCAATATGGAAGAAACCCCCAAATGTGTGTTTACAATACCTGCGCCTTCGATATTCCGTTGAACGATATAAAAACTGATTCCTTCAATCTTTAGGGTGCCTTTGGGTTCCAATAATTTCTTAATCATTTCCGCGCTGAAGAACGACGCAAAAGTAATACGCGCCTTGTCGGGTTCCTTTTTTCTCAGTGCTTTGGCCTCCCAAACGGCGTGTGTCGCCTGATCCCTGCTCATGGGTTCCATGGGTAAAAGCGCTGTAGCCGAAGCCATGTACCTTAAATTTGTGCTTGGATTCAATTCCGAACCATCCGCAGTTACGCCTACAGCGACCAGCCGGCGCTCTTCCTTCAATCCGCCAGCATTGTAAAAACGAATTCCGACACAAACAGGATTCTTTTTTTTAAGGAACTCTTTGAGTTTATTGGCGGGAAAGAAACCCTGAAAAGTCCCATCTTTCCGTATAAGGGTCTGTTCTTTCGGATCTTTTATGATATCGCCGGGGTGTTTTGCATCGTAAAATTCCATGTTGGTAGTATTTAACGGTGAATTTAAAAACAAAGATTAGGATTTGTTATTACAAATCAACTATATAAAATGGGTTTATTTTCAGGGCAGGTAACAATGAATCCTTACCCGTTGCGCGTAGCAGGAAGGAAGCGTTCGGATAGATATTCAGGCATTTGTAAGGGGATTGATCCGGCGGTCCGGCCTTACTCCCCAAGCGCTGTCCGTATTTTTGCCAAATCCAATTTAACGGCAAAGGCAGGTTCATCCTGTTCCGTGGCAAAATCGTTTTCCGCCTCGCTAGGTGTCACAACCAATCATTTCAGCGACCTGCTTTTGAGTTTTTCCGCTCATTAACCTCGCGTGGTACAACTGCTTTCCGAGTGAGCCGTCATCTGCGAAAGGAAAGTACCCCAAGAAATCGATGATAGCCTTGGCGAACTTTGCTGTAGGTTGGTTTCGATTCAGTTCCCATCCAGTTACTGTGGTCTCAGTCACATGCAGCATTTTTGCCACATCGGGTTGAGATAATCCCCGATCAAGGCGCACCTTGCGAAGATGATTACCAAGGGTATTCAATTCATCAGGGTATGCAGGATTTAAGGTTTTTTTGCCTACTAATCGAATTTGACAACTTTGCAACGCAACCATGCCCCTGCGGCTATTACAACCACCCCGAAAAGGACTGCGTCTGCGGTCCGGGCGTGGTAAAACGCTATGTCTCCAAAATTTCCGGCCCGCTGCTAGACCGCATCGACCTGCATGTGGAAGTGACGCCGGTGAGTTACGACGAACTGACCACTACCGAACGCCCCAAACTGAACAGCAAAGACATCCTTCAACGGGTACTGCGCGCCCGGGATGTGCAGGCCGAACGATTCAAGGATTTAAAAGACGTGTATTCCAACGCGCAAATGCCCAGCCGTATGGTGCATGAGGTATGCCAACTGACGCCGGCCGGGCTTTCCCTGCTCAAAACGGCTATGGAGCGCCTGCAACTCAGCGCCCGCGCCTACGACCGCATCCTGAAAGTGGCGCGCACGGCGGCGGATCTGGCGGGAAGCGCGGATATTAGGATCGAGGATCTGGCGGAGGCGATACATTATCGGAGTTTGGATCGGGAGGGCTGGGCGGGGTGAATCGCGCATCATTTCAGCCTTGTCATCCAAAGAAGGAGTCAGGACTGTTGAAGCGCTTTCTGAAATGCGTCAGATCAGTTCTAATTCCTTTGAAAACTAAATAGGGACGACTACGAGGGATAGGCCATAACTATGCATTTCACAGGCGGCTATAGCCTTCTCATTTGGGCGCTACAAATTTTTTTCCAAAAAAATAAATCTGTATATTTTTTATAAATAAATTCTTACATTTGTACCTATGTATTTCTTCATTTGTTTTGCCCACAGGAGAAAAGTAAAGTTGTATCAGTTTGAATTATATTTGATTTCATTTATTAGGGTTGTTGCGATGTAACTAGTTGATAATCAAAGTCTTTAAAATTTTCCAATAAATATTTGCATGGCAATCAGTTATAAAGAAGTTAGAAACGAACGTCAGTAGAAAGCGAGTACCGGGTTATCCGAGGGGCATTTTTCTCATTGTTTAAGTTGTTGGATGAATCGTATAAAATGTTATTTGACGTGTCTATGAGGCTTTGTTGCATAAATAAACGAGGGACATTTCATGTTTTGCCAAATAAAAAACCTAAATCGGCCAAACAACAACGACCTTTTGAAATAATATTTGGAAAAACGAATGGAGTTGCCTTTTGCCTTCAAAAATTTGCAGATTTCAAT
>JAYSZC010000335.1:0-4615 GCA_043738235.1 Lewinellaceae bacterium
TCAACTCTAAAGCGGGAAAATCTGCGTTAATCCGCCTAATCCGTTAAATCCGCGTCCCTATTATTTCTACGAGGGAAAAAATCCGTGTCTCATCCTTTAAATCCGTGTTCCAGCAAATCCTAAAATCCCAATTACCGCAACAGCGTCACATCACCCTGATACCCGTCCTCAGTTCCATCCGGGTAGCGCACTTTGATATAGTACACGTACACATCGCTGGGCGCTTCATCGCCGTCAAAATTGCCGTCCCATCGTTTCATGGTCGGCGTGGCCTCAAATACTTTCTGTCCCCAGCGATTATACACTAAGAATTCGACGATCTGAATGTTGTCGCCCGCGAGTACAACGCCGAAAGTGTCGTTGAATTCATCGTTGCCGGGCGTAAAGGCATTCGGGATAACCAGGCAACGCCGCAGATTGAAACTCACAGAGCGGGTAGCAGAACATCCAAAATCATTGGTAGCCACAACGGTATATAAAGCGACACCTTCCGTTACACCCGGGAATAATTGGATGGAATCACTTGTCTGTCCTGCAAGCGGGTTGCCGTTTTCCGACCAAAGTAATTCGGCATCCGCAGGCGAGGGTGTTACTTTCAGGATAATCGGAGTGCCTGCACAAAGCGAGTCCTCCGTTCCAGGGTCAGTAGCAATCGGTGTCAAGGTGACGCCTGCGACTACGGTTACAAGCACTTGGTCAGTCGCAACACAGCCGGGGCCGTACAGCAGCGTGGCCGTATAAGTCGTTGAAAGTGTGGGCATTACCTGAATACTATTCCCGGACTGATTGCCCGGATTCCAGGTAATTTGTCCGGTAGTGCCAGTGACAACAGCCGTCAAAGCCGCCGTTTCGCCGATACAAAGATCCTGATCGGCGCCTGCGTTCACCGTAGCATTGGCAACGGTCACGATCACTTCACCCTGCGTATCACACAATAAACCATCGGCCAATACCCTGTACGTGGTGTTCTGTGTGGGCATTACCAGCGGATTGGCCGATCCGGAAATAAAACCGGCGGGTAAAGATGTCCAGGTATAGGTCACACCGGGTTCGGATGGCCCGTTGTTGAGCGTAACGGAACCGCCGAGGCAAATAGAAGGATTTTGCGGCAGAGCCAGGAACGGCGCCGGCTGAACCACTACTGTTATACTGGCATTGGCGGGACATTCTGCATCCGGTGCGGAAACGGAATAAGAAGTGGTTGCCAGCGGCGTCACGATAGGATTCGGGCACATGGTACAGGAAATACCGGGTACTTCCTCCCATTCCAGGGCCTGTTGGGGGGTTACAGAGGCCATTAATTGCACCTGTTGACCCGGACAAACTGCGGTCGGGTTGGCGGAGGTTGTTATTGTTGGAATGATCCCGACCGGGATTTCAGCCCTCGATGTGTCCACACATGCACGGTTGACCACGATGCGTTCAAAGGTATGTGTCGATGTCGCCAGCAACACCAGGTTCCAATTGTCTTCCGGCGTCAGTTCGCCACCGTATACAGGCCAGTTAATTTGAATGTCCGGGAAATTTGCCGGTTCATACGTGGGTGAAATCAAGAAAATGGTATCGCCGGGGCAATACAGTTCCTTGTCTTCTACCCGGGTAATCGCCGATTCAGGCAGTGAGTCAACCCGGATTTGAATAGAGTCGCGCACCACACAATTATTAACAGTATAGGTAGCAAAAATGGTGACCGATTCATCGGGGTTGGCCGTTGTGGTCGGTCCCGTCGGATTGCTGACATAAAAACCAGGCGACCAGACGACCTGTGCCCCTGCCGGAGAAGATTGTGCCACCAAGGGCACCGGTTCACCCAAACATATTTCCAGATATGGATCACCCAGAATATCGACATCCGCTGCAATAATAGTCACGGTGATCGACTCCGTTTGCGAACAGGCGCCGTTGGCGCTGGTGGCGACCAGCGTATAAGTAGTAGTTGCATCCGGCAAAGCAACCGGACTGGAAGTCGTGTCGCTGCTCAGGCCTGTTGCCGGCGTCCACAGATAAGTAGTAGAGGTAGAATCTGTATTGCTTGCCAGGACAACCGGGTAATTCTGACAAACGGTCGTGTCACTGTTCAACACCGGGAAATGCAAGGTATCTACAGTGATGGTCACGGAATCTGTAACAAAACAACCTGCAATCGTGATTTTGGCGATGTAAGTAGTTGTTACAGTGGGTGTTGCAACCGGATTGGGAATGTTTGGATTATTCAATCCCGTTACAGGCGACCAGGAAAGCCCCTGATTATTGACATTGTTGGTAGCCAGTAGCGGCACACTGCCGCCAAGGCAAATATCTGCGGAGTCGATCGTTACATCTACCATGGGGTCAACAATCCGTACGAGTACGGAATCCACGTCTACACAAGCACCGATCGTGCCGGTCACAACCAGTACGATATCCTGATCCGGGGTAATGGTCGGATTGGCAATAAAGGGATTGCTCACAGCACCCGGAGGCGCCCAGAAATAGTTGGTCGCACCTTCTGCCAGCAGTTGCAGGGTATTGCCGGCGCAAACGAACAGCGTGTCGCCGCCCTTTACTTCCACTTCCACATTGTCTTTTATTTCAATTGTCTGGGTTTTATACACGACCGTTCCGCAGCCAAAGTTATTGGACAATGTAATCGTGATAGTTTCTGTTCCTTCAACCAGGGCGTCTGTGATGGGCGCAATTGGAAAACTCAGTTCCGTTACACCGGCGGGGAACACGATCAGGCTGGGAATAGTCAGCAGGTAGTCCAGGCCGAGGGTAGCCGTGCCGCCCACTGTCACGACAAACGATGACTCCTCTTCCAGCGGTTCCGAAAGAGAAATGATCAATTGATCTTCGTTGCCGGAACAGTCTTCAATAAAATACTCGATACCACTGGCAAACTGTACCGCCAGATTGGGCGTAGCGCCTTTAATTTCAGAAACAAACACCCCGGAGTCGTACGAAAAGTCCTGGCGGTCAGCCACCGCTAATTTCAGGTGATAGGTATTGCAGGGCGTAACCGCCGAACGCGCAGTCAGGCTTTTTTTAACGCCCACGGAATCGGAAGTAAGTCCGTCGTACTGTAAAGTGGTACTGCCGAAATTATTGCGGTAATACTGCCAGTTCAACAAATTATTGACACTGTTGATTTGAACCGGCGTATTGGTGCCCGGCACTACCGCTATGTTCCGGGCATTGTTACTCAAACTTGGATCGCCGGCAATACCGGGTCCTGAAATCAGGAAAGCAAAAATGTCATTGAAATCGGAATCTACAAATTCGGGATATTCTTCGGAGCCGAAAACGTACTCGAAACTCAGTTCATCGGTGGCTACAAACACATCCAGTTCTACGATACAGGCATCCGTCGAAGGTGTCCCGTTCCCGAGTTGCTCCGAAAGGTAATCGAGATCCGGGTCGCCGGTACCATCAAATGCGAAAGTAGCACTTGGGGAATCGTTCGGACCAAGGGCCAGGTTGGCGTCACCCGAGGTCAGCAGGAGGCCCTTGCCTAATCCCAGTTCATTGTTGTCCGTAGCAAAATTGAAGGTGCCGTAAGCGCCGCTGGGGCAGTTGATATTGGTCACGGTGACCGTAGTGGCAGGAGTGGCTACCGCATTGACAATGTCTTCGTTGGTAATCGTGGTACTGACATTCAGTTGTACCGGTTGCACGCAAGGTTGCGAAGTACATTCCCAATGCCCCTGCCAGCCTTCAAATTCATTGGAATCGTCTGACTGAAACTGAATGGTCAGGCATCCGCTGGTAGCCAGCACCTGAAAACAAACGCCGCCGCCGCCGCCGGCAGAACCAAAACCGCCATCTCCGCCCAATTCGCCTAAAATGGGCGCATTGGTATCTTCGCCGTCGTAGAAAGTCAGAAAATCGCCGCTAAAAAAAGTGCCGTTTTCAATATTAAAATAATCGAGTGTAAAATTGATACAACCGGAAGGCTGGGTCGGGCAAATCACGAACGTATGGTCTTCATTCGCGCCATAATCTCCGTCCGGGCCGCCCGTATCGTACAATATACCCTCACACAAGGTCGATCCGCCGTCATCCACATTGGAAGTAGGAGGAACGGCCGTCACGCACAGGGTAAAATCGCCGGAATTGGGGGTTGCGGTCACGGAATAATCGGATACGCGGATAAAATACTGTAAACCGGGTGTAAGCCCGGCTACATCCAGAAACAGCGCATTTTCTCCAATATCCGCCTTTGCGCAGAGCAACTCTGCCAGTCCGTCGAAAGTACAGTCGCCGCGGTAAATTGCAAATTCAGGATGGACGATTGAATTGGCGCCCACGCCGGTCACCGTGATACGAAAGTCAAACAACGTGTCCGGGCAGGTGAATGCAAACCAAACGTCGCGTTGCGCCACGCCACTGTTAAAACAGGTAGGGTTGTTGTCATTACCTATATTGGTAGCGGTGGCATTTTCATTGGAAAAAACGGTCGTCTCACAAAATGGCGCCGGGCCGAGGTCGATCAGACCGGAGCAATCGTCATTCAAAGGAGATTGAGCAAAGAGGGCGCCGCAGGTTATGAATAATACGACGAATGTGGAAAATTTTCTCATCTGTTGAGTAAGATATCAGGTGCAGTTATGTGTCTTTAGTGCAGACGAATTGGGCA
>JAYSZC010000336.1:0-4614 GCA_043738235.1 Lewinellaceae bacterium
ATCAACCTTTATAAACCTTTATCAACCCTCATCAACCTTGTACATACACCACATACTTCTCCTCAAAGAACGGTTCTTTAAAATGCTCGCGTATGGCAAAAACCTCGGTATAGTTTTCCGCTTTGCCGGGTAGCGCTTTGAGTTCTGCGCGCATATCGCCGCCTTTTAAAGCGATGATTCCATTGGGATAACTGTGCGTGTGTTTCTTTTTTAACAAACGCTGCCCCCATTGCATCAACTTGTCGAGCGGCGCCACCCCGCGGGAAAGCACGAAATCGAAGGTTCCGTTGAGTCGCAATCCTTCCACCCGGTTGTGCAAGGCGGTGACATTGGTAAGCCCCAGGGCGGTGGCCACTTCCTGCACGACGTGAATTTTTTTCCCGGTTCCATCCACCAGAGTGAATTTGGTTTCCGGAAATAAGATGGCCAGCGGAATGCCCGGGAATCCGCCCCCGGTGCCGAGATCGAGTATATGCGCGCCCTGTTTGAACTGAAAATATCTGGCAACGGCTAGGGAATGCAAAACGTGGCGTTCCGTCAGGTTTTCAATGTCTTGCCGGGAAATGACGTTAATTTTAGCGTTCCACTCCGTGTAAAGCGGTATAAGTTGCTCAAATTGAGCGTATTGTGCCAGTTCTAAATCAGGAAAATATTTCCGTATCAAGTCCTCCATCGCGTGGTCAATCATTGAGTTGTTGGAGCATTTTTTGAGCCTGTTCGCGGCGTTCAGGGATTTCAGTATTTGAAATCACCCGATTCATGGCGCGCACTGCTTTTTCCTGCATCAGTGGATTCTCGGTTGCGAGTTTCACAAAAGCCAGCGCCTGGTACCAGTAAATATCTTCTCCATAACGGGAGAGGTCTTCGATATTGGAAAGGCACTCGATGGTCAGTGCCGGCTCGTTCATTTGCAAGCCTATAATTGCGAGATAAAAATAAGCGTCCGATTGGCAGGCTTTGTTTGTATCATCCAGCAACTGAGCCAATGCGGCGGCAGCGATGCGATATTTTTTTGCCTGATATGCCGCATCAGCTTCGGCAAATGCCAGATCACAAATTTCGGGTCGTATCCCCAGAGAGTCATTATCCGGACTCATGGCTTGCCGGGCAGCCAAGTCAGCCAGCAGGCTTTCAGGTGCAGAAAAGTTATCCTTGTACACTTCGCCGGGCGTTTCCGATTTGAAATAAAACTGGAAAGCCAGGGTAATCAAAGTGATAATTCCAAGTACCACAAATGTGTTGCGCCAGAAATGGTTCGTTTTAGGGGTGGCATAATCGGCAGCGGAAATCTTTTGCTCGAACAACTGAGTCTGATCCCATATTTTGATAAAATGCGGGTCTGTCAGCGCCGTCAGCACCCAAGCAGGCAGCACACCTGTCCATGCTTCGGATTGCTCCGGGAGTAATTTTTTATACTGGTGGATACTTGCTCCGAATCCTGCTGCATCGGCATCATCTTCAGTTGCAAACCGCCTGTTTTCAGGTGATTGTGCTGTATCGTCAGCCAATTCCTGTATTTTTTCCCGATCCTCTTTTGGTAAGCGAAAAAATTGCCGGCGCGCCCAAACAGACCACCGCAGTTCGCGGAGCGCGTCAGACCCGGGCATTTCAAATGCAGGCGTCTGGTTTTCTTCCATGACTTCCTCCGCAGGCGCCTCCAGGTTTCGTTCCACACGCCAGTCCCGGTAATGCAGCGCTGCGAGCGACACCACATAATCAGACAGGGAAATGCCAAACGGAATGCTTTCGGATTGTGCCATGCGCGCCAAATGGATAAATGCCACCCGGTAAAACACAGACCCGTCTGCCGAGGAACCGCCGGCAGAAACGACTGCCGCGACCGCCTTCGGCTTATAATGAAGATATGTTTCTTCCAGCACACCGGAGTCCGTGCCGTTCAATGCGTTCCAAAAATCTGAATCCGGGAATAAACCTTCTGTTTGTGTCAAAATATTACCAAAAATTTAAATAGCAAAGGTAGGTCAAGTGTACGAAAAAAAAGAGCCAGGACATTGCTGCCCCGGCTCCATGAAAACACCTAAAACCCTATTAACTAACCTTATGAAAACAACTTGTTGAGGATCAGCAAATTAGCCGATCGGAATGGTCTTTACAACTGGCTTCGCTTCTTCTTTTTTGCCAAGCGTTACGTTCAAAATACCGTTTTCATAAACAGCGTTGATCGCATCTTGGTTCACTGTTTTGGGCAATTTGAAAGAACGTTTTATCGAAGCAACGCGGAATTCGCGACGGGTGTAGCGTTCGTTTGTTTCTTCCTCTTTCGTTTCGCGCGTAGCTTCAATCGTCAGTTGATCGTTTTCAACATGCAGACTAAAGTTTTGTTTATCGAAACCGGGAGCAGCCAACTCGATTTTGAAAGCGTTTTCCGTTTCAAGCACATTGACCGCTGCATGGCTGGCAAAAGTGTCGGCGCCTACCTGGTCAGCGAGGTTGCGATTAAAGAACTCATCAAATAAACCATTGACGAACGTTTTGGTTGAAGGGTACGGCTGAAATTTTACGATGTTTGTCATTTTTAGAAATTTTTTAAGTTTTTTAAAACAATTGAACGTTGTATGAGATGTGACCCGGTCTGGCTTCCTTTGTTCGAGAGCAACCGGATGTACTCCCTTTTTCAAACAGCGTACCATTGCGAAAATGCAGTTTTTTTGGCATAAATCAAAAATGATTTACGCCAAAATGACATGAAAAAATTTCATTACTGTCATTTTGACATACACTCGTACACAGCCAACCGGTAGGATTATTTCAGCATCTTTGCAGATCAACCTATAGATATGTTCCAGACTGATTTATTTAAAGAGAAAGTAGTCTTCGTGACCGGCGGCGGAAGCGGTATCGGCAAGGCCATTGCAAAGCAGTTTTTGCAGACAGGGGCAACAGTACATATTGCATCGCGCAAAAAAGAACGGGTGGAACAGGCAGCCGTTGAACTTGCGGCTTACGGAAACGTGTACGCCTGGCCGCTCGATATCCGCGAACCGGAGCAGATTGAATTATTGATGGCGGAAATCGCTTCTAAAAGCGGACGAATCGACATATTGGTCAACAATGCCGGCGGACAATTCCCAAGTCCTGCGATTGACATTAGTCAAAAAGGGTGGCTGGCTGTTATCAATACCAACCTGAACGGTACCTGGTTTGTCACGCAGGCAGTTGCCAAACACTTCTTTTTTCCTCAACATCACGGGGTGGTGGTCAATATCGTGTTGAACAACTTCCGAGGATTTCCGGGCATGTCGCACAGCGCTGCGGCCCGGGCGGGCGTAAGCAACCTGACACAGACGCTGGCCATAGAATGGGCCGATAAAGGCATCCGGCTCAATTGTATTGCGCCGGGTATTATTCAAAGCAGCGGTTTGGATAATTATCCCCCGGAATTCACGAACGATTTAGCGAGTTCTATTCCCATGAAACGCCTCGGCACAGTGGATGAAGTTGCGGCGCTCACACTTTTCCTGTCCAGTCCGATGGGCGCTTACATGACCGGCGACACCATTTATATGGACGGTGGCGCGCGCTTTTGGGGCGATATCTGGAAATACGAATGAGTATGAAATACGGAATTCTTTTTTTAAGGTTGTTGTTCGGCCTGGTCGCAACAATAGCCCAGGCACAAACGGATAAAGCGGATGCGGACAGTTGTCGTTTGTTGTACAATATTCCCCGCCAGGCAGTGTTTGCCACTGCCGATCATTTGTCGAATATCTACCTGATTGCTGCTGATAATTCCATTGAAAAATACGATTCAACCGGGTTGCGCGTAGCGCGCTTTACCAATAACCGCTTGGGACAGGCAGCTTCCCTAGATGTAACAAACCCCTTGAAAATATTGGTGTGGTTTGCTGATTTTCAAACAGTTGTGACACTGGATCGCACCCTGAACGAGATGGGACAACTCAACTTGGTCGAAGCCGGATTACCGGCAGTGCGCTGTGTAGCGTTGGCGCAGGACGGCAATTTCTGGGTGTATGACGATGCCGGTTTTCGTTTGTTAAAAATCTCTGCGTCGGGAACTATCCTGCTGGAAAGCCAGCCGATGAACATGGTTTTCCCCGAACGTATGGCTGCCACCTGCATCCGCGATAACGGTGAAATGGTGTTTATCAGCGACCCGGAGCAGGGTATTTCTGCATTCGATCAGTATGGCTATCTTTTAAGGACCTACCCCGACCTGCAAACAAACCGGTTTGAGGTGCTCCAGAACTGGCTGGTTTTTCCGGATAATGATTTTTTGCGCTTCGAACACCTCAATCGCTTTCAGGCGCTCAAAATTGTGTTGCCTGCTTCAGCCCGGTTAGCAGAAGCGCGCGTCTGGGCCGGCGGCGGCCACGTTTTTGTTCAAAACGGGGATAATCTGGAAGTATATCAGACAGACCATGAGTAGTTATTCGTTATTAATGCGAATAATGAGTTAAGGTCAATCACAATTGCGAATATGGCCTCACCCCCCGGCCCCCTTGGCTTATTTTGATAATGGATGTCAAGAACTCATGCGCCTTTGGCTTATTTTGAGAATGAATAACAAGGATTTTAACTTATTTAATTTGCTTTACAAATAACCAATACCAAGAGGGAAGTCACCCCCTCTCT
>JAYSZC010000337.1:0-1892 GCA_043738235.1 Lewinellaceae bacterium
CTTTTTGTGCCACTACCGCCATTTTGAGCCATTGCCAGGCAATGACGACGTAACCCGCCATTTCCATAAACACCGTGGCGTCAGCCAGGTAACGTTCATGGTCGCCGGCCTGGGCGTGGTTGCCGAGTTGTTGCAAGGTTTTACCCATGCGATCCAGTTCGGATTGCAGCGTGGTTGAATATGCCTGCAGCGCCGGACTGGCAGCGGCTTCGCTTATGGTAATACTCATATACTGCGCCAGTTGTAGCAGCGCTCCCCCGTTTTCCAGGGTCATTTTGCGGCCCAGCAGATCGAGCGATTGAATGCCCGTAGTGCCTTCATAAATCGCCATGATGCGCAGGTCGCGGTAGTACTGCTGCACCGGAAAATCCATGGTGTAGCCATAGCCGCCCAGCACCTGGATCGCCAGCGAAGTGGAGCGGTTGCCCTGCTCTGCGGAGTAGGTTTTCACGATGGGCGTCAGGATTTCGAGTAGCAGCCAGTTGCGGTGTTGTTCGGCGCCTTTGGCTACATGCGCGAGGTCGGCCAGCCGGTTGCATTCCATAGCCAGCGACAAAGCGCCTTCCACGATGGCTTTTTGTGTGAGCAACATCCGTTGCACATCGGGGTGTTGTATGATGGGGGTCGGCGGTTTCAGCGGGTCTTTTTCACCCACTTTCCGGCCCTGACTGCGTTCGCGGGCGTATTGCAGAGAGGCCTGGTAAGCCGCCATGGAAACCGAGGCCGCCGTTTGTCCCACGCCGATGCGGGCTTCATTCATGAGTTGAAACATGTAGGAAAGCCCCTTATTCGGTTCGCCGACGATCCAGCCGCGGCAGTCGTCGTGTTCGCCAAAAACCAGGTGGGTAGTGGCGTAGGCGCGTTGCCCGAGTTTCTGGTAATCGCCGGCGCAAAAAACATCGTTGTATTCCAGGTCTCCTCCCGACACCGGGCGGTGCTTGGGAATAATGAAGAGCGACACGCCTTTCAGTCCGGGAGGCGCACCGGCGATACGCGCCAGCGTGAGGTGTACAAAGTTGTCGCAGGCGCTGTGTTCACCTGCCGAAATAAAAACCTTTTGTCCTTTGATCTGGTAATACCCGGCATCGGTCGGGGTCGCCACGGTGGTAATATCCGTCAGCGAACTGCCTGCCTGCGGCTCTGTGAGCGCCATCGTGCCCTGCCATCGGCCCTCGAACATGGGTGGTACATAAGTGCTGATATGTTCCGGGCTGCCGTAGTTTTGAATCAGCCGCGCCGCGCCCGTGGTCAGGCTGATATAACCCTGCGTGCCGTTGTTGGCGGCCTGGAAAATATGATGTGCGGCATTGTAGATCATTTGCGGGAGTTGCAGCCCGCCCAGATCGAAGGAAGATTCGCCGCCGATCCAGCTTTGCTCGGCAGCATTCAATATGATGGTGCGGAGTTGCGGGTGCGACCAAACCACACCTTTTCCGGCGTAATGCACCGGCTGTTCGTCCATTTCCTTAAAAAACGGGTACATGTCCCGGTCGGCCAGCGCTTTGGCGGCGTCGATCATCATGGCCACCTGATCCTTGTCCAAATGCGCAAAATATTCGTAGGCAAACAAATCCTGCACCCCGTGTATTTCAAACAGGAGAAAACGCAGGTGTTCCATGCTGGTGTAGCGACTCATAAGTAGTTATCCGTTATTAGTTATTGGTTATCAGTGTTGAAGCGTTGAAACGTATAAACAAAGGCTTGAATAAGCAAAGTTATCATTACTTTTGAGCGAATAACCCCCATCCTCCGAAAATGAAAAATTTCGTTTAAAACAATTAATTTTCAAGGCTTACGGACTTTTAAATATTGTAAGTAATCAAGCAAATTTGTTTTGTCAGCAGTTTCTAATGTAAGACATTTACGAGAGGCATCGCATCCGGAACCGGCTA
>JAYSZC010000338.1:0-1891 GCA_043738235.1 Lewinellaceae bacterium
AATTCATCTTTTTGTATGAAACGATTATTTACCACCATTTTTATGGTGCTTGCGGTAGCCGGGTTTGCCCTGGCGCAGCGCACCGTAACGGGTACGATCGCCGGCGATGAAGGCGATGTACTCATCGGCGCATCGGTAGCCGTAAAAGGAGCTCCCGGTGTAGGCACCCGCACTGACGTCAATGGTCAGTATTCCTTAAAAGTACCTGCCGAAAATAACACGCTGGTGATCACCTACACCGGCTATCAGACGCAGGAAGTTGTACTCGGCATTTCCAACGTGCAGGACATCATTATGGCTTCGGGCCAGATTCTGCAGGAAGCCGTTGTAACAGCGTTGGGTATTTCCCGTTACAAAAACGAGCTGGCTTATTCCGCGCAAAAAGTGGAAGGTGAAGAGCTTACCAGAACACGCGACAACAACGTCGTGAACTCGCTCGCGGGTAAAGTTGCCGGTTTGGAAATCAAACGCAACAATACACTCGGCGGTTCTACCAACGTAGTACTGAGAGGCAACAAGTCGCTGACTGGTAACAACCAGGCGCTTTTTGTTGTAGACGGCGTTCCAGTCGACAACTCGAACTCCAACACCGGCAACCAGAGAACAGGCCGCGGCGGTTATGACTACGGGAATGCTGCTGCCGACATCAACGCAGACGACGTGGAATCGGTAACGGTTCTGAAAGGCGCCGCCGCAACAGCCTTGTACGGCTCCCGCGCTTCTAACGGCGTGGTGATGATCAACACCAAAAAAGGCCGCAAGGGAAAAGGTATCGGCGTTAGCATTAATGCCGGTATGAATGCAGGCAGATACGATAAAAGTACCTTTATCACCTACCAGGATCAATACGGCGCCGGTTACGGCCAGTTTTACGAAGATGACTCAGGTTACTTCCTGAGCCGCGACATCAACGAAGACGGTACGCCTGACCTCGTGACGCCTACCAGCGAAGACGCCTCTTATGGCGCTCCTTTCAATTCCAGCCAATTGGTTTACCAATGGGATGCATTCGACCCAAGTTCGCCTAATTTCGGTAAAGCGACTCCATGGGTGAACGCCCCCAACGGCCCGGCATCCATGTTTGAAACGGCGCTCGGCACCAACAACAGCATTATGATTGATGGCAGCACGGATAAAGGCTACTTCAAACTCGGCTACACCAAAACAACCGACAAAGGTATCATGCCCAACAGCCGTATCGATAAAGATATGGTCAACTTCGGCGCATCTTACAATCTGACAGAGAAACTGAACGTATTTTCTTCCATCAACTTCACTGCTATCGATGGCAAAGGTCGCTACGGATCAGGTTATGATGACAAAAACCTGATGACCAACTTCCGCCAATGGTGGCAGACCAACGTCGATGTACAGGAACAGAGAGCCGCTTACGAACGTACGCAGCAAAACGTAACCTGGAACTGGGTTGACCCCACCGATTTGGTGCCGATCTATTGGGACAATCCATACTGGACACGTGAAGAGAACTTCAACACGGATCACCGAAACCGTTACTTCGGCTACCTCGGGTTTACGTACAACCTGACCAGCTGGTTTGACCTGACTGGTCGCGTATCCATCGACCAGTTCGACGAAATCCAGGAAGAGCGTATTGCAGTGGGGAGTGTCGCCCCTGCTTCCCTATATTCCCGTTTCAACCGGAATTTCCAGGAAAAAAACTTCGACCTCCTCGGTCAATTCAAACCATTTGAACTGGCTGAAAACCTGAAATTTGACGCCTTGATCGGTGGTAACATCCGCCGTGCAAGCACTGCTTCGATCCGTGCGACGACCAACGGTGGTATTTCTATCCCACGCGTTTATTCACTTGCCAATACCAAAAATGACCTGATAGCACCCAACGAGGTATCGAATGAACTACAGGAAAACG
>JAYSZC010000339.1:0-4603 GCA_043738235.1 Lewinellaceae bacterium
CGATTTTACTCTTTTCGAGCAGTTGAATATCAACCTTCATCAACCCTTATAAACCTTTATAAACCCATAAACTATAAACCCATAAACCTAAACAAGGTATCTCTTCGTCAGTCCGTCGTAGTAATCGATCCGGCGATCCCTGAAAAAGGGCCAGATGCGCCGCACCGTTTCCGTCCGGTTTTTATCAATTTCCACGACTATATTTTCTTCCTGGTCAGGGCTTGCAAGGTGTAATACTTCGCCTTGCGGCCCTGCTACGAAGCTCTGCCCCCAGAATTGTATGCCATTGGTCACCCCGGTCCAGTCCGGCTCGTGTCCTACCCTGTTGACGGTGACAACCGGCAAACCATTGGCCACCGCATGGCCGCGCTGAATGGTAAACCAGGCATCGTGTTGCCTGTTTTTTTCGGCTTGTTCGTCGGTGCTTTCCCAGCCGATTGCAGTAGGATAAATCAATACTTCGGCGCCGGCCAGCGCCATCAGACGCGCTGCTTCCGGGTACCACTGATCCCAGCAAACAAGTACGCCGAGTTTGCCTACGGAAGTCTGTATCGGCTGAAAACCAAGATCGCCGGGCGTGAAATAAAATTTTTCATAATAAGCAGGATCGTCGGGTATGTGCATTTTCCGGTATGTGCCTGCAATGCTGCCGTCTTTTTCAAAAACCACGGCGGTATTGTGATACAGGCCGGGAGCGCGCTTTTCAAAAAGCGAAGTCACCAATACCACGCCGTATTGACGTGCTGCTGCAGCAAAAATATCCGTGTCCGGCCCTGGAATGGGTTCGGCCAGATCGAACAGCACCGTATCCTCTGCCTGGCAGAAATAAATGCCGCAGTGCAATTCCTGCAATACAACCAGTTGTGCGCCCCGGGCAGCACAGTCGGCAATGCCGCGCAGCGATTTTTCAATATTGGCCTGCTTGTCGCCCGAACAACTTTGTTGTACAAGGCCGGTTTTTATGATGGACATGTTGTTAGAGCGTTACATGGTTTGAAAAGGTTTGAGGAGGTTTGATGGTTTGAAAAGGTTTGATGGTTTGAGGTGGTAATTCATGGCCTTTTGGCTTTACGTTACCACCTCAAACCATCAAACCTTCCAAACCATCAAACCTTTCTCGTAGTATCCAATTCAATCAGCTGTGGTTTCAGCATCGTAACTTCACCTTTATAGTGATCGGATGTAAACTGGCCGGTCTCAATCAGCTGCAACATTCGTTGTGCGGCCAGTCTTCCTACTTCAAAACCGTCGTGGTGCAAAAAAGTCACCTTTGGGTACAAACAATAAGGAAGAAATCCATCGCTGATGCAGATGATGGAACATTCTTCCGGTATTTTTTTGCCCGATCTGACAATGGAAGGTAAGGAACCGATAATGATTTCATCTGTCATGGCAAATATGCCGTCCGGGGGAAAATCCTGCGCCATCATCAGGCGCGCATTTTGTTCCGCTTCGAACGAGCTGTCGGCAAAATATGCATCCGCATCGTTGTACACCATGCCGGAGTCTGTAATGGCCTGGCGGAAACCTTCCAGCCTCAACTGGGTGATACGCAGCTCCCGGTTACCGAAAATACCCGCAATCCTTTTGCAGCCGGTTGATATCAAGTGCTTTACGGCCACGTATGCAGACTGGAAATCTTCCAGTACGATCGCATCATAAGGCAGGTCATCAATAATTTTATCAAACATAACGACCGGTGCGCCGATCTCCTCCAGGGCAGACAGATGTTCTGCGGTGTGCCGGTAACGGGAAAAAGCAAGCATAATGCCTGCCACATCGTTCTCCGAACAAATGTGAATATTCTCTATTTCCCGCTCCAAAGATTCGTTGGATGGCAGCATAATCAGGTTATACCCGCCATCGTGCAGCACATTCTGGATACCCTTGATGACAGAAGGGTAAAAAAACATCGTCACCTCGGGTATGATCAGCCCGATCAGGCGGCTGCTTTGCTGCCGGAGATAAACCGCCATGTGATTGGGCCGGTAGTGCAACTGATCGGCTAATTTTTTGATCTCCGTACGTAAAGCCAGGCCAATGTCAGGATGGTCTTTCAACGCACGCGACACCGTGGACGGGTTGATGCCCAACTGCTGCGCTATATCCTTAATAGTTGTCCTCTTCATCAAGTTTAGATTGCTACATATCAAATTTACTACTTTTCACCCAACTGCCATATTTTTATAAGCATACAGGGCTTGTCGCAGATTCTTATTCTATTTTTCAGAAATAAACTTATCAACATTTTTTATAAAGTTACCAACAACAAACGTTTGCGCAATTGGTTGCGGGTGATGCAGCGCTTTGCCAGTGTAACACCTTAGAAGCGCTCGAAATACCTTTAATGCGATAAAAAACCTGTTCATTGAAATACAGTGTCTGATAGTTTCAGATCAATCGGGTATTGCATCGTAACACAATGCAGGGAACCATGTTGCAAAATTAGCGGATTGCAGTCAATACCGACGATTTCGCGCCCAGAGAATATTGCTTGCAGTATTTCCAAAGCGTCAGCATCCTGGGGTACATTATAGGTAGGTACCAATACGGCGCCATTGATAATCAAAAAGTTAGCATAAGTAGCCGGCAGCCTGTTACCATCTTCATCGAAACGGGCAGCAGGCATCGGTAATGCTACCAGCCGGTAAGGCCGGCCTTCGCTAGTGCGAAATGCCAGGAGTTCCGCTTCCATTTTTTGCAAGGCATCAAAATGTTCGTCTCCGGCATCGCTGCATTGTACATAGGCAATGGTGTCTGCATCGCAAAAACGAGCAAGCGTATCGATGTGGGAGTCGGTATCGTCGCCTGCCAGGTAACCATTGTGAAGCCATAAAACGCGTTCCACGCCGAACAAGTCTTTCAGATGGGCTTCTATTTCCTTTTGGCCAAGATGGGGATTTCGATTGGCAGACAACATACATTCGGTGGTGCTGAGCAAGGCGCCTATGCCGTTACTTTCGATGCCGCCGCCTTCCAGCGCCAATCCGCCATGCCGGATCGGGGCATCCCAGACTCCTGTTTGATACATACGACCTGTGATCAGGTTGTCCTTATCTGCCGGGAATTTTAAACCCCAACCATTGAAGACGAAGTCAAGTATCACGGGGCGGCCATCTTCCAGAATGGTAATGCCTCCATGATCGCGCGCCCAGGTATCGTTGCTGGGAATTTCGATCAATGCGATACGTTCAGGGTGGCCGTGCAGGCGTTTGCGCAAGGAAGCGGCATCCTGACATACAATCAAAACCTGCTGAAACCGGCTGATGGCAGCAGCAATCTCTAAAAAACAGGGTAAAACAGACTCTAATTGATCTGCCCAGTCGGTACCAGGGTGCGGAAAAGTGAGTTGAACGAAACTTTGCGGCTCCCATTCAGCGGGTAAGCGGCGCTTGATTGCGGTTGAAAGCATGATAATCGTTGTAATGAGTGGCAAACCTACACCAAAAGCCCATGAGAGCAAAATGGTACGCCCCATGCAGCGTCGTTTTTAATTTCAGCAGCATTACATGACAATTTTTTGACAAATAATATTACAAAAACACACAGGCAATTTGGAATGGTAGTTTTAGTTCTCCAAAACTATTTTCATAATAATATTCTGAAAATAGCAAACAATGAAAAATTTGAAAAAGAATTTGAACTTTATACATGCGAATCATACCTTCGCAGCACTACATGGTGTTCAACATGTACCTGAAAGACGACCCTACGTTTGACTTTCCTTTTCCAAATAAAATACTGCATAGCCTCATGTTTTTGAGATATGATTAGTTCCCAGTTTTTTCACATCATAATCCTCGAGTACCGATAAATGACTTTCACCTTGTGAAAGGTATTTTTTTCACTTTAACTAAACTATTATCGTATGAAGTTTCTAAACACCGTTACCAAAAGCGGAGCTCTGATAGCATTACTACTGCTACTCATCAACTTCGCCTTGGCACAGCGCACCGTAAAAGGTAAGGTCGCCGACGCCGAGTCTGGCGAGGGCCTTATTGGTGCTACTGTATCGGTAGTTGGCACCACCCGTGGCGCCTCTACTGACATTGACGGCAACTTTTCGGTCGAAGTACCGGACGGCGCCACTCAATTGCGTTTTGCTTATACCGGCTATGCCGAACAAGTGCTTGCATTGAGTGCTTCCAACACTGTTGACGTCGCACTTAAACCCGGCACCATGCTGGATGAGGTAGTTGTCATTGGTTATGGCTCTGTTCGCAGAACAGACGCAACCGGAGCAGTAGGCTCTGTTACGGAGAAGAACTTTAACAAAGGTGTTATTGCGGCGCCGGAACAGCTCTTGCAAGGTCGCGTGGCGGGTGTTCAGATCACGAACTCCAACGGCGAACCCGGCGGTGGCATCAATGTCCGTATCCGCGGTACATCTTCCGTGCGCAGTGGTAACAACCCCTTGTTTGTGGTAGATGGTGTTCCACTTTCAGGTGGCGACACCGGTTCAGGTGGTTCCGATGCCGGTTTTGGTAGCAGCGCCGCCCGCAACCCGCTCAATTTCCTGAACCCAGCCGACATCGCCACTATCGACGTGTTAAAAGATGCATCGGCCACAGCTATCTACGGTTCGCGCGGCGCCAATGGCGTA
>JAYSZC010000340.1:0-1887 GCA_043738235.1 Lewinellaceae bacterium
CATATAAGTGAACGCCAAAAGTAAGTAGGTGTAATCTACGGACTCTCACTTCTCACCTCTCACTTCTCACGATTACCGGCCTGAAAAGCCCATGCCAAAAACATCGAGTAGCCAAATGGGACGCTCTCACTCTCTCACCATCTCACCTCTCACTTCTATCTTGGCTTTGTGCGCCCTTTTCTGATCGGCGTTGCTTTCATACAGGCAATATTGTTCATACTTGACCGGGTCGCGTTCAGCCCAAATATCTTTGCCGATATCGGCTAAAACCACCAATTCGCTGTACAGTTTATTACCCGCGTCCATGCGCCGCTCTACCCCGATATCTCGGTCGTGCAGTTTATCCTGTTGTATATTCAGGGCCGTTTCAAATGCGCTGCAGGCGTCCAGTACACGTTGAATAATATTTTCGGTGACACCCACATCTGCCAGAAAATCAATCTGTTGGCGGGCTACCCGGGCCACGCGGCGGCCGCAGAAAAGTAATTGGGGGGCAGACATGTCGCCGAGTTTAGCAGTGCCGAATTTGCGATAGCGCCCACTGCGGTCGTGGTACTTCATGGCTACACGCGTCATCAGGGAACGGATGGCCGTTTTGAGTTTTTCGGCTGTAAAATCCTTTTTTTCCGTACTAATCATTTGTTCACCGACCAGTTCATCATCGCCTGGCAGGGTTTGAAACTGGTCGCAAAGGGACTTAAATGCTTTGAGCCGCTCCAGTCCGTATCCATACTGGATGAAAAATTCCAGGTCGCGATGGGCTGCCCGAATAGCTTCCATACAGGCCACATACAGGTCAGCCTCCGAGATATTATAGCTGCGATGTCCGGGTTGTTTTTTCATAAAACTATTTGTTTTTGATACAATTCACTGTTTGTTAAATGATTAAGCATAAACAGTAAATCAATAAAGACCCGACAAATGTACTTTCTTTTACTTTTTAAACAAATACTTTGACACAAGAAATTTTTTTGGTAGTATAATTCGGAAAACTTTCAACCGAATGTTCGTTTTATAAAATATTCACAGTTGTGTTATCGTCGGGTTAAAAGCACAAAGAAAGGCAACCGTTTTGCACCAAGTTCCGGCCGGACTTCGTTTAATCTGAAAATCATCTAATCACACATATCCATTGTATGAAAAACTTATTTTTGGCAAGTTTCCTTCTTCTGTTCGGCCATGTAGCACAGGCGCAGCTTTTTTCTTTCGGCCTGAAAGGCGGCCTGAACACGCAGGTCAACAAACCGAAGGATATTATTTTAGGCACCGGCGACACATCGCTGAGCCTCGGAATCAATAAATCTAATTTCGGCACACAGTTCGGCGCCTATTTCCGTTTCGGGAGGGGCATATTTATCCAACCCGAAATCTTGTTCAATTCCAACAGGATCGATTACAAAATTGGCGAAAGCAGCGTCGGAGAAGTAATAAAAAATGAAAAATACCAGTATTTGGATATTCCGGTATTGGTCGGTTTCAAACTGGGGCCTGTGCGTTTACAAGGCGGCCCCGTGGGACACTACTTTCTCAACAGCACTTCCGAATTAACTGATTTCGACGGTTATAAAGCCCGCTTCAAACAAATGACCTGGGGGTGGCAAACAGGTCTGAACGTAGGCGCGGGAAGGTTCTCCTTCGACCTGCGCTATGAAGGTAATTTCAGCAACCAGGGCAACCATATTACCTTTTTCGGCGATAAATATCAATTTGCCAATACGCCGTCGCGCTTGATTTTGGGGGTGAATATTGCCATCATAAAATAGATTGATGCGCTTGCGCGCCGTAGAGTTAATTGCAACGCGGATAACGCGGATGCGGCGGATTGACGCGGATTTTTCCACTCGTAGAGTAAATAAAAACTGGAATTAGGTCAACTCTACGAGGGGA
>JAYSZC010000341.1:0-4585 GCA_043738235.1 Lewinellaceae bacterium
GCGCCTTTTAAGGCGCTTGGAACGGGCATAAATGCCCTTGCCCCGACAGCCTAAAGGCCGTGCTACCGAGGAAATCCGCTCCGGCTTTAAGAAATTACAGAAATTTGGGATGAACATCCCTTAAATCCGTGTTCCATTTGTTGTAAAGTAATTAAACGAAATCATCAGTTCGAAGTGCGAAGTCAGCCACTCACAACTCACAACTCACCACTCACAATTCCATGGCCCAATTGGAAGCAGCAGCAAAGCGTATTGAAGAAGCGCTCAAAAATGGAAGCACCCGGCTCGACCTGAGCCAGATGGGGCTGAACGCGTTGCCGCCCAATTTTACCCAAATTGCACCGAAACTGACCGTTCTGAACCTCTGGGAAAATAAATTCCAGTCCGTTCCACGAGAAATGAGCCTCTGCGCCAACCTGGAAAGTTTATTTTTTTCGCAAAATGAACTGATGAGGGGTTTTGGACTGGCCTCTTTCCGGAAACTGACGCTCCTGGACTTGCAAAGCAACCGGTTCAGCGAGTTCCCTCCCGAATTGCTGGAATTGCCGCTGTTGCGAACGCTGCATTTGAGCGATAATAAAATTGCCCGCCTGCCTGCTGGTATTCGACTGTTAAAAGAACTGGAAACGCTGCATTTGAACGATTGCCAGATCGAAACCCTGCCCCCTGAAATTGCCGAACTCCCGCTGCTGAAAGAGATCAAACTCAACAACAATCCGCTGAAATCGCCGCCACTGGAAATCGCTGCCCAAGGCATTCTGGCTATTCGCGCCTACTTCGACGACCTCACTAAAAATACCCAGCGTGCTGAAAGCAAAAAACACCTGCTCAATATTGTCATTGAAAACTATCCTGCACAGTTCAATTACCAGCCCCGCCCCGGCGCCGTGCAGGAATGCCGGGATATGGCGCAGGTGCTGGCGCAAAAATATGGTTATCAAGCGATTACAGGTTTGCTAAACGAGGAAGTCACCCGGGAGGGCATTTTTGAAGCGCTCGAAAATTTATGCAAAATCACCGAGGCTGAAGACAGCGTAATCGTCTATTTCAACGGCTGGACCGGCGACGGACTGCCTGAAGGCGACCTGCGGAGTTACGACAACGCATATATACCGCTGCCGGAGATTCTGGCCAAATTCTCCTCCATGAGAGCCAGGCACGTACTGCTGATCGTGGACAATCACCTGCAGTCCCGGCAGTTCAGCCAGACACGTGGCATAGAGTCGGAACGCGCTGCTTTCGCATCGCGCTGGGCATTGTACCGGGTGGGCGCCGACTGGGATGTACGCTTTACACCGCACCTGACCAACTGGTTGAAAAACAATACCTTAGGCGAAGTGAGCGTCCGCGAACTGGCTTCTATATTGCACGGCGCTCTGGCGAGTTCCCTGTCGATAGCGGGCGATGAAGGCGGCGATTTTTTGATAGAACCATGCGAGGAAAGCAATGTGGGCGGAGCCATGCAACCGCCTTCAGTGGCGCCCAAGCAGGAAGCAGGCGCAGAACCGCCGGAAGCAGGAGCGCCGGGTAAGAATGATGACCAAGAGATGGTTTTTCAGATATTTGTGGATGGGATAAGGGAGAAAATAGCGGAAGGGGAATTAGATGAGGCGCTTGCTGAGTTACAGGAACATCTAATTGAAAATAGCAATACAAAGAATGAGTTTAAGGTTTTGTATGCCCGGCATGCCAAATTCGAAGTAAATACAAGATTAGGATTGGTGACCAATTCCAATATTGAAAGATATCAAATCTCGCATACTTTAAATAAATTATTAAAAGAATTAAGCCTTTCAGATCTCGATCTTCCTCAATTTTCCCTGCAATCCAACACCAAAACCCGAAGTGAAGCAGAAAAAGAATTGTTGGATCAGATTACCTTGGAAATAGCCCGAATAGAAGACTTGCGCAAAGTCTATTTGTCTGAAACTTCTTTAGAAAAAAAGCGGGAAAAAGAAAAAGAACTGCAACAAGCCGTACAGGAATTGGAAAGCAAACAACAGGAGTTTTCCAAGAAATTCAGCTCCGGCAAAAGCGCGCAGCAGCCGGCTGCTGAAGCCGCCGGTACGGTGATAGCGGAAGAAAACCTCTGGAAAAAAGCCCTTGCCGACCACACCATCACTGCATTTGAAACCTACTTAAAAGAAACAAAATCAGGCGTTTACAACAATGAAGCGCAGCGCTGCATCTCCGACATTCGCCTGCTGGAGCAGGAAGCATCGCTTTTTGAAAACATCCAAAAAAATCCGAACCTCTCCGCCATTCAGTCTTACCTGACCACTTTTCCCGCCGGAGCGCATCTCGCCGAAGTGGAAAAAATACTGGTCGGTCTCGAAGCCGCCGAAGCAGAACTCTGGAAAGTTGCCGAAACAACCAATACGATTGCCGCGTATCAGACGTATCAATTTGCGACCATACTCGGCACACACCGCGACACTGCCCGCACCCGCATTGAACAACTCGAAAAAGAAGGCACCGTAGGCCGCGTCAACGAAGCCAAACTCATTTTTGTAGGCAATGGCCGCGTCGGCAAAACCTCCCTGTCCAAAGTGCTGGCCGGCGAAAACTTCGATCCCGGTGAAAACTCCACCCACGGCGTCCGCATCAAATCATGGCCCGTACAACTGCCCGACGGGCGTAGCTTGAAAATAAATGTCTGGGATTTCGGCGGACAGGAAGTGTACCACAATACGCATCGTTTCTTCCTGACTACCAGGGCTTTATACATGCTGGTATGGGACAAAACCGCGCAGGAAGACGCATTGCAGCACCCCGACCGCGACGACCACGAACGCAACTTTACCCACGAATACTGGCTGCAGAATGTGAAAATGCTCTCCGCCGGAAGCCCCGTTTTAATGGTGCAAAACAAGGTGGAACAGGGCCGAGAACCGCTGAACCAAAAAGAATTCGTGCCCAAATACAACGTCCGTGATTTTGTAGAGGTGAGCGCTGCTACAGGCATGGACATGGATCGTCTGCAGGAAAAACTGCTGGAACAATACCACGCCGCGCCCGGCCTGAAAGACCTGATCGGCTACGACATGCCGGCCAACTGGGTCGCCGTGCGCCGCGAACTGGAAGCGCTGGCCCTCCGGCAACCCTATATCAAGTACGATACTTACCTCGACATCTGCCGGAAACACCAGTTAAGCGCCGATGCACCCGAAAAACTCAGCATTTTTTTGACTGAAATCGGCGTGTTGCTCCACTTTCCGCAGCACAAAACCCTGCGTGAAATGGTTATCCTCAACCCCGTTTGGGCCACGGAAATCATTTACCGCGTGCTGAATAAGGAAGTGGAAAAAAACGAGGGCTATTTCACCGACCAACAATTGCGCGACGAGTGGTCGGCTCATATTCCCGAGAAATTCGATAACAAATTCCGCTTCCGAAACGACCAGGAAGTGGATATTTTCCTCGAACTGATGCGCAATTTTGAAATCTGCTTCGCGGTGCCGGGGCAGCCGGGCGCTTTTATCGCGCCGCAATTTTTGCCCGTTGAAAAACCGGATTCCATCGTGTGGAATCAACCGCATGCGTTTCGCTACGGTTTTTCCTACCCCTTTTTGCACCGGGGCGTCATTGCCCGCGCCATCGTTCGACTCAGCGAATACGCCCCGAACGGCCACTACTGGCGTTCCGGTATTTTAATAGAAAAGGCCGGTACACAAGCATTTATACAAGCCGATTACAACAAAAAAGAAATCTGTATCGCCGTAGCAGGCGACCAGACAACCGGCCTCTGCGAGTTTGTGATCGATGCGGTATTCGAAGCAGTCAATCAGGACATGGAAGCACGCAAAATCCTGTTTTGCCCGGACTGCAATGCTGCCCTGGATCGCGCTGCCGTAGAAAAACTAAAAAAAGCGGGTGAAGACAAGGCTTTTTGCCCGGATTGCCAAAAACAGGTGCCCATTTCCAAAATCTGCCAAAGCGGGAAAACTGACATGACGCCCAAATTTTTTATCTCCTATGCTCCTGAAGACATCGAGCACAAAAACGATTTGTTCAAAGGGCTAAAAGTGCTGAATTGGAAAGACGATGTGGAGGTATGGGAAAACGAACAAATGGGGGCCGGTGCGGAAATAAACAAAACCGTCAAAGAGCAACTGGCTGCTGCCGACATCATTGTGCTCTTGATGAGCACCGATTTTCTAGCTTCTTCCTACATCAAAGAAGTAGAATTCGCACAGGCGATGGAACGTCATGACAAAGGTGAGGCGCTGATCATCCCGGTTATCGTGCGCGATTGTTTGTGGGAATATTCGCCCGTCAGCAAACTATCGCCCCTGCCCAAAAACGGTGTTTCGGTGGAAGATTATCCCAAAAAAGACAAGGCCTGGACCGAAGTGGTGCGGAAGATAGCGGAGCAGTTGAAGGTGAAGTTTGGCTGGGGGTAGACCTCACCCCCCGGCCCCCTCTCCGTCGGAGAGGGGGTGACTTCCCTCTTGGTATTGGTTATTAGTAAAGCAATTAAATATGCCAAAGGGGAATGTATCCTTGTTATTCATTATCAAAAAAAGCCAAAGGCAAATGAGTTCTTGACATCCATTATTAAAATAAGCCAAGAGGGAAGTCACCC
>JAYSZC010000342.1:0-4579 GCA_043738235.1 Lewinellaceae bacterium
GATGCGAAAGCCCCGATATTGCCGGTATTAAAAACTGTAATTGTCAAACAGATGCCGGAACGATGGTGACTACACCGTTGGTTTTCTGTGCAGATCAACCGGCGGTTGCGCCCTGGAACAATGATTCTGTTTTGGATGCGGATGATATTGTCCTTTTTATACTTCACAGTCAGTCCGGCACCACAGTGGGTACCGTCTTTGCAACTGCTAACCAACCCTCCTTTTCATTCGGCGCGGGGCTTACGACAGGTGTTACGTATTACATTTCTGCCGTAGCAGGCAATAATGTGGGCGGAGCCATTCAACTGAGCGACCCTTGCCTGTCTGTGGCACAGGGTACGCCCGTACAATGGAGGCCATTGCCTACCGCCACCCTGAGCGGCGATGCGACCATTTGTGAAGGCAGCAGTACGCCGCTTACTTTCAGCGGAACAGGAACTTTCCCGCTGACTGTCACATATTCCACCAGTAGTGTTGCCAATAATACGGTAACCATTACCAATCAACAGGAACTGATCGTCGGCATCTCGCCGACAGCAAACGAAACATACACCCTGATCAGTGTCTCCAGTGGAAACAATCCGGTTTGTACAACTGATTTGAATGAGTCGGTTACGATAACGATCAACCAGGCCCTGTCGGCAGGAACACCGAATGCTCCGGTCGAGTTTTGTGTAGGCACCGCTCTTCCTGTGCAGCTGGTTAATTTGCTTACAGACGCCGATCCGGGCGGACAATGGACAGATATTTCGACCATACCCGCTTTGCCCGGCGGATTTAATGCTCAAACCGGCACCTTCTTTACCGATGGACAACCTGCGGGTACGTACCGGTTCCGGTATACACGCAGTTCCCTGCCGCCTTGTCCTTCCGATGAAGCAGTAGTAGAAATTGTGATGCATCCTTTGCCCGTAGCGGATGCAGGGGAAGACCAGGCATTGAATTGCAACCAGATAACGACCATATTGGGTGGCCTTGGAACAAGCTCGGGCGCCGGATTCATCTATAACTGGGAATTAGACGGCGCCTATACCGCCGACACCAGAACCCTGCTTACCAGTGAACCGGGCACCTATGTGCTGGTCGTCACCAACGATTTCAGTTGTTCGGCTTCAGATGCGGCTACGGTCACTTTGGATAATGAATTGCCTTTTGCAGATCTGATAACGGTGAAAGATGTGCGTTGCTGGGGAGAAAAAAACGGTAGTATTTCTGTGGATGACTATACCACCACGCATCCGCCGGTACTGTTTTCCATGAATGGAGGGCCGTTTACCAGCCAAACACTTTATTCCGCATTGTTGCCGGGAATATATGTATTGACCTTGCAGGATGCGAACGGCTGCGAATGGACTTCGGATACGTTGGTTGTAAGTGAGCCGCCGCAGTTGTTGCTTGAATTGGGAACCAATATTACCGTGGCACAGGGCGATTCGGTGCATCTGGAAGCGCTTATCAATGTTCCGTTTGCATTTTTGGATACCCTGTACTGGAATCCTGTCATGGACACTGCCAAGGCAGGAACGCTGTACCAGGACTTTTTGCCTTTGGTATCGAATTATATTGATTTACGGATTATTGACACGAACGGATGCGCTACCAGCGACCGTACGCTGATCATTGTCAACCAGGAGCGAAGGGTTTATATTCCGAATATCATCAAAGTGGGCAGCGCAGAAAATGATGTACTCACTGTATTCGGAGGGCGCGATGTGGCAGAGATTGAAATGTTCCAGGTTTTTGACCGCTGGGGCGACCAGATGTTTGAAGAGCGCAACTTCCTGCCCAATGACGTGACGAAAGGCTGGAAAGGGCGCTACAAAGACAAAGACGTAAATCCGGGTGTATTTATTTACACCGCAGTGGTTCGATTTATTGATGGGGAACGGATTTTGTTTAAAGGAGACGTGACGGTGTTTAAATAACAGTTTGCTGCATAAAGTTTTCCTTTTTTTGCAACAGCTTTCATGCAGCTTTTTCCCAGCCAAACCACAATTACCCAGGTGAACTGAAAAAAGACATCTCCACCCAATTACATCTAATCTTTTTTGCTTTTTTGTGATTATCAATGTTTTGCTGCATAGCAGCAAGGTGTGTTTATTTCATTTCTTAAAGTTTATCCAAACTGAGGTATCTCATGTATAAAAAAGTACTCTTCTCTCTTGCCATTTTTTTATCCCTCTGGTTGGAGGCAAAAGCGCAAGTGACGCCTCCTTGCCCGAATCCCCCTCCGCCGGGAGGAACCTCCTGTAACACGACCTGCGTATTTTGCGATTTCAATGGCTACATGGGAACCAGCGGAGGAACCGCTTCTACTAACGTGACAGTCTGCGGACAGATTCTTGTACACAATGACCAATGGCTTGGTTTTGTAGCCAATTCCACTTCCATGACCATTGAGGTACTTTCCAGCAATTGTGCGATGGGTGACGGGATACAACTCGCGTTTTTTGCATCCTGTAACCCCTCTCAGGCATTGATTTGTAACCCAGGGGTTGATAATGGGGCCGGTATTCCATTATCATTAACCTATAACTCGTTCATACCCGGTCAGACGTATTATCTGATGATAGACGGCTCATTTGGAGACGTTTGTGATTTTACCATCAATATTACGAACGGTTCGGTTACCCCTCCCGCACCGGGAATTCCCCAACAGCCCAGCGGACCGACATCGTTGTGCCCCGGCGCTTCCGCTGTTTATACCATTCCGCCCGTCAACGGCGCCGGATGGTATCGCTGGACGGCCCCTGCAGGCGCCCGGATCAATGGACTGAATACGAATAACCTCCAGATAGCGGCGCCAGGGGGCACTACGGTGACGATCACTTATGGTAACAACCCCGTCCCCAACGGAAATGTGTGCGTGGATGCCGGCAATGCCTGTTTCGCGCCCAACCAGGCATGTCTGCCTGTTTCCATTCTGCCCATTCCTGTTACGGTAAAGACACCCATTACCTTGTGTTACGAAAATCGCATATATACCTGGACTGAAGCGCCGTATAGTACTATCACATACGCACCCGGCACACATACCCTGAATTCTACCTACGATTCTTATTTAGGTTGCGATAGTGTAGTCAGACAGGTGATTACTGTATTGCCGCAAAATACCAGGAACTTAGGCATCAAATATATATGTCCGGGAAGCTGTTTTGTTTTAAATGGAATCAGTTATTGCAACCAAGGCCCTCAACAGCAGAATCGTATATATGATAATACTTGTGATACATTGCTCACATTTAATATCGTTGTCATTCCAGCAGTTGCCAATATTCCGACAGTACCGCAGATTAATTGCAGCAACCCCAATCTGACGCTTACAAGTACCGGCTCAACAGCGATCTCGGGCACTACGACCTATCGGTGGACAAACGCCAGTTGGGCTACGATCGGTTCTGCTTCCACCCAGAATGTATCGGGGATAGGCACTTACCACCTGATCGTTTCCACCACTTTATCCGGTAATACCTGTCGGGATACAGCTTCTGTCACTGTTACATCAACGGCTGCATTTCCGAATGCAACTGCTTCCGGCGGCACCATAACCTGTACCGCTCCCAATGTGACATTACAATCCAGTTCAACTACGCCGGGTGTAAATTATCAATGGACGGGACCCGGTATTACGCCTGCCAATCAAGCCCAGCAGAATCCGATGGTCAGTTTGCCCGGTACTTATAACGTATCGGTCATCAATCCGGGCAACGGTTGCAGTACTACCGCAATAGCAGTCGTTGTCCCGAACGATACGCTACCTACCGCTACGGCAACGGGCGGAACGATCAGTTGTACACAACCCAATGTTATCTTAGACGGCGGATCTAATATTCCCAATGCCACTTATACCTGGAGCGGTCCGGGTATTAATGCAGGCAATCAAAACCAGGAGAATCCAACGGTTTTAACACCCGGCACATATTCCCTGACGGTCGTGAATCCAGCCAATGGTTGTTCGCGCACAGCGACGGCGACGGTTGTCCCAAACAGTTCGCTTCCTGTTGCCGGCGCCGGCGCCGACCAGAATATTACCTGCCAGCAATCAAGCGTGACGCTGAATGGAACGGCAAGCGGCAGCGGTACCCTTCAATACTTGTGGACAGGGCCGGGTATCACTCCTGCGAACCAGAACCAACTCATGCCGGTGGTTACTGTGGGCGGAACCTATAACTTGAATGTATTGAATACCTCCAACGGTTGCTCAGCCAACGATGCGGTGCAGATTACCGCATTGGTAAGCCCCCCGACTGCCAATGCAGGAGCAGACAGGATACTCAATTGTGGAATAACTTCCGTTATCCTGGATGGTAGCGCTTCTTCCCAGGGAGCCAACTTTACAGCACAATGGAGCGGGCCGGGCATCAATGCGGGCAACCAGAGCTTATATTCCCCACAGGTGACCCTTTCCGGTACATATACCTTGACGATCACAAATACCGTCAGCCAATGTTCGGCAACGGATAATATCGTGGTGGCACTTAACAATGCGACACCGACCGTTAATGCCGGTACCGACCAGATATTGACCTGTTCTTCCACCAACGGAATCAACCTCAATGGTAGCGGCGGGCCTGCGGGT
>JAYSZC010000343.1:0-4570 GCA_043738235.1 Lewinellaceae bacterium
ATCAACCCTTATAAACCTTTATCAACCCTCAACATACTCAACCTTTCAACATTCTCAACACCTCACCCACCCTCATGCTTCAAAACTGGCTGAAACCACTTCCTGCTTCCTTTTTTAAATGGGCAGACACATTGCCCGATGCTGCGCTGGGCCGGCAGATGGTATCATTCCGGGGCGAGTTTCCCGATTTGAAAAAAGTGCAGGTCGCGCTGATCGGTATCGGCGACAAAGAAGCGAATGCTGTGCGGGCCGCTTTGTATAAGACAGCGGCGGGTTTTCCCAAAATGGCGGTTGCCGACCTGGGCAACCTGCGCAAAACCGATATGGCGCAGCTCATCCCGGTAGTGTATGAACTATTGAGCGGACGGGTGTTGCCCATCATACTGGCGGCTTCCGACACGCTGGCAAAGGCGCAGTTTCTGGCATATCAGGATACCAAAGCCTTGGTCAATTTAGCCGTTGTAGACGAGCGCTGCCGTTTTGGGCAGCCCGATGAGGTGTACACCCATTTGTTGTCGCCGCGACATCCTTTGTTGTTTCACTTTGCGGCGGTAGGCGTACAGGTACACCAGACAGCGCCCGCTACCTTTGATTTTTTTACAAAAAACAACTTTGATGTGGTGCGCCTGGGCAAATCGAGGGCTGCCATAGAAGAAACAGAACCCGTTTTGCGCGACGCCGATTTGCTGACGTTTCATTTGAGCGCCCTCAAACAAAGCGATGCGCCGGGCGTACAGGAGGCTTCTCCATCCGGCTATTTTGCAGAGGAAGCCTGCCAACTCTGCCGCTACGCCGGCATGAGCGACAAACTGACTTCTTTCGGCATCTACGGGTACAATGCCTCCCTCGACCGCGAAGGCCAGACGGCCCAGGTTGCCGGCCAGATGATCTGGTATTTCCTGGAGGGCTTTTTTAACCGGAAAAAGGATTATCCCGTTTCCACTGCCGGGCTGACGGAATATGTCGTCGAGTTCCGGCAATTGAACTACCAGCTGACCTTCTGGAAAAGTGTCAAAACCGGCCGCTGGTGGATGCAGGTGCCTGTGCCTACCCGAAAAAAACACGAACGACACCGGCTGATACCTTGTTCCTACCAGGATTATCAGTCGGCTTGCCGGGAGGATCTGCCCGAACGGCTGATGCTGGCATTACAGCGCTTTGGTTGAGGGGAATGTGCAAAGGAGCTTTGCATGAACTTTCCATTACATTATGAATCAGTGATCGTATCTTTGTACCCTTAGCAGCGCGCACTATTTTTAATTTTGCTTTAAACAAAAACACGCTCGGTAGCGTATGCTTATGTCTCATGGCTGATGTTATTCAATTATTACCCGACAGTGTAGCCAATCAGATAGCGGCAGGCGAGGTCGTACAGCGCCCCGCCTCCGTTGTGAAAGAACTGCTTGAAAACGCGGTGGATGCGGGCGCCACACAGATTAAACTGATCGTTCGGGATGCCGGTAAAACACTAATACAAGTCATCGACAATGGCTGTGGCATGTCGGAGACCGATGCCCGTATGAGTTTTGAGCGCCATGCAACATCCAAAATCCGCGAGTCGAAAGACCTTTTTTCCATAAACACGATGGGGTTCCGGGGCGAAGCGCTGGCCTCCATTGCAGCGGTAGCACAAGTCGAACTGCGCACCCGCCGGGCCACCGACGAACTGGGCGTGCGGATTGTTATCGAAGATTCGACCGTCAAAGTGCAGGAGGCCTGCCAGGCGCCGACCGGCACCAGCATTTCGGTCAAAAACCTGTTTTACAATGTACCCGCCCGGCGCAATTTTTTGAAAGCCGACCCTGTGGAAATGCGCCACGTGCTCGACGAATTTCAACGGATAGCCTTAGCCAATGCGGATATTTTCTTTTCCATGCACCATAATGAACAGGAAATTTTTCACCTGCCGGTGGGGAACCTGCGTCAGCGGATTGTCAAAATTCTGGGGGAAGCCACCAATAAAAAATTAGTGCCCGTACAAGAAGAAACCGATATTTTGAAAATCAGCGGCTTCGTGGCCAAACCCGATTATTTCAAAAAATCGCGCGGCGAACAGTTCTTTTTCGTCAACAAACGGTTCATCAAAAGCAATTACCTGCAACACGCGGTCGTGAGCGCTTACGAAGAAATGCTCCCGCCGGATACCTATCCCTTGTTTGTACTGTTTCTGGAAATCAACCCGGCGCGTATCGACATCAATGTGCATCCGACCAAACAGGAAATCAAATTTGATGACGAAAAACTGGTGTACAATTACCTGAAAGTAACCGTTCGCCATGCCCTCGGCACCCACAATATCACTCCCACGCTCGACTTCGAGCAGGAACCCGCTTTTCAGGCCCGGCCCGTTAAATGGTCCGATCTGAATTCCGCTAAAGACCGCCCCGGTTCTGTGGAAAATTACAATCGCCAGTCGCCTCCTCCCCCGGATGCCGGACGCCAGCAGGACAACCTGCGCAACTGGCAACGCCTGTACGAAGGACTTCAGTTGGTGGAAAAGAGCGACGCCGACGCCGGCCCTACGGATGCGGAAGATGCCATGACGCTGGCTGCCATTTTAGGGCAAAAACCTATGTATGAGGTACAGCCCGGTATCGAAATTGCATCTATGGACGACGAAAGCGGCTCATTTTCAAAAGGCCAAAAAGCGCCGTATCAGATTCATGGTCAATACATTGTAAGTCATATTAAATCCGGTTTTCTGCTGATCGACCAGCAGACAGCCAGCGAAAGAATTCTGTACGAACGTTACCTGGAAGCGCTGGGCAACGAACCTGTCGCTACACAGAAAGCCATGTTTCCCACTTCCCTCGAACTGGCTCCGGCCGACGCGGCATTGCTGCGCGACATGCTGGATGATGTCAATCGCCTGGGATTCGAGATCACAGCATTTGGCGGCAATTCGTTTGCCGTGCATGGTACGCCGGCCAACCTGACCGGGGGCCTGTCGGAAGCGGTGCTGATCGAACAAGTGCTCACCCAGTACAAGTCAAACCTGGACCTCGACCTGGGGACTTTGGATAACCTGGCCCGATCCATGGCGCGCAGTGCAGCTTTGCGCCGGGGGCAGATCCTTTCTGTTGCGGCCATGCAGGATTTGATCGACCAGTTATTTGCCTGTTCGGCGCCCTATACCGGCCCGGGCGGGCGCAAATGTTTTATTACCTTCGAATTAGACGACCTTCAAAAGAGATTTAACCCATAAACGGGTATCAACGTATGTTTTATCAGCCATTCACCGGCGTAGTCCGGCACTTGATTATTCTCAATGTTTTAGTGTTCATCGGCAGTTATGTGGTGCTGGGACAGGAATCTTTCCCACGCCTGATGGAAGGTGACGAAAAGGGTTTGGGTCGGCTGTACCTGGCGGCTTTTATGCCGGGATCACAATATTTCCAGCCATTTCAGATGGCTAGCCACATGTTTATGCACGGCGATATCATGCACCTGGCATTTAATATGTTATCGCTTTATATTTTCGGCCCGATGGTGGAAGCGGTATGGGGGCACAAACGTTTTTTACTGTATTACCTGATTTGTGGCGTAGGCTCGTATATGTTGCACCTCGGTGTGCAGTTCTGGGAGCTCGATCGCGCAGGTATCGATCCCCGCAGCTGGAATGTGCCCATGTTGGGCGCCTCAGGTGCTATTTTTGGTATATATGTTGCATTTGGCTCCTTGTTTCCAAACCAAGTGATTAGTTTGTTGTTCCCGCCTATATCACTGAAAGCCAAGTACTTCGTTATCATCATGGCGGGCCTCGAACTTTTTTACGGGGTGCGGGGCTATTCGACCGGTATCGCGCATTTTGCGCACCTGGGCGGCGCGCTGTTTGGTTTTATTATGATTTTGATCTGGAACAAGGGAAGATTTAAGTAAAAGGGCAAAATTGCAAAGGGCAAAGGCAATGTAAATCAATGAGTTTAGATTAACTCCTTTGCAAATGCTTGATTATCAACACTGATAACCGATAACTAATAACAGATAACAACTCAGAAATGGCAGTATTCGGCTCCATTTGGGACGACATCAAATATTCCTTTCGGATGGGCAACATGGTAACCCGGTTGGCCATCCTCAATTTCGGCGTATTTGTAGCGGTTAACTTAGTTAAACTGACGCTCTGGATTGCGAATAGCGGGCATGGAATCCCCGATTACTTCGACGACGGTTTGTATTTTTTCTGTATGCCGGGTCAATGGCAGACAGCCCTGTTCCATCCCTGGGGATTTTTCACCTCCATGTTCCTGCACGAAGACTTCTGGCATGTCGTTACGAACCTGATTTTTCTGTACCTGTTCGGCACAATTGCCAGCGATCTGATCGGCAATCGCCGGGTTTTCCCGATTTACCTGCTGGGCGGTCTGGTAGGTAATGTGCTGTTTCTGGTTTCTGATTTCTGGATGCACTACCCGGTACCTTATGCCCTCGGCGCTTCCGGCGCTGTGATGGCCCTTGCAGGCGCCGTGCTGATTCTGGCGCCCGACTACCGGGTGATGCTACTATTGTTGGGGCAGGTAAAACTGAAATATATCGTGCTGGTGATGATCCTGCTGGATATGGTCGGCAT